>CAZAWG010000123.1:0-5089 GCA_964488785.1 uncultured Oscillospiraceae bacterium
CCCATGAAGGACGTGGTGCGTATCCATGCCTCCAGCGGCACGACCGGCAAGCAAACCGTCGTGGGCTACACCGAAAACGACCTCGATATGTGGGCGGAATGCGCCGCACGTGCCATCGTTGCCGCCGGCGGCTCCCCGGAGGATATCGTCCATGTGTCGTATGGCTATGGACTGTTCACCGGTGGTCTTGGCCTTCATGCCGGTGCGCAGAAGCTTGGTGCGGCGGTCATTCCGGCGTCTACCGGCAATACGCGCCGTCAATTGCAGATCTTCAAGGATTTCGAATCGACCATCCTCTGCTGCACACCGTCGTATGCCATGTATCTGGCAGACAGCTTGGCAGAATATGGATTAACAAAAGAAGATCTGAAGCTCAAGATCGGTATTTTCGGTGCCGAGCCATGGACACCCGGTATGCGCGACCAGATCGAGAAAAAGCTCGGCGTTGTGGCACACGATATCTACGGCCTATCCGAGATCGCCGGTCCCGGCGTTGCCTTTGACTGCGAATGCCAGAATGGCTTACATATCAACGAGGACAACTTTATCCCGGAGATCATCGACCCGGAAACCGGCGAAGTTCTTCCATATGGCGAAAAAGGAGAGCTGGTCTTTACCTGTATCACCAAGGAAGCTCTTCCGCTCATCCGCTATCGCACAAAGGATATTTCCTCGCTCCATATCGAGCGCTGTGCCTGCGGACGGACGCTTGTGCGCATGAGCAAGGTCACCGGACGCAGCGATGATATGCTCATCATCCGTGGGGTCAATGTGTTCCCGTCCCAGGTGGAATCGGTGCTTATGACCATCAAGGAGGCCGCTCCCTATTATCAGTTAGTCGTAGACCGCAAGAACAATCTTGACACCTTGGAGGTGCGCGTGGAAATGAACGAAAGCCTGTTCTCCGATAGCGTCAAGGCTATTGAGCGTGTGGAAAGCGAGATACACAAGAAGTTAGACAGCGTTTTGGGTATTTCCGCTAAGGTCACCTTAGTTGAGCCGTTTGCCATCGAACGCAGTGAAGGAAAAGCCAAACGTGTCATTGACAAGCGCGAATTGAAGTAAGACGGAGGATAGTTACGATGTTTATCAAGCAAATATCCGCATTTGTAGAAAATCGTCCCGGTCGTATTGCCGAGATCACGGAAATTTTAGCTGCCCATGATATTGATCTGCGCGCTCTGTCGATCGCGGACACAACCGATTTCGGCATTCTGCGTCTGATCGTAGACAAGCCGGATGAGGTAGCTGTACTCCTTCGCGAGAACCGCGTGACAGTGACCTTGACCGATGTGTTAGCCATCCGACTTCCGGATAGACCCGGCGCACTCAGCAATATGCTTCGTCTGTTGGCAGACAGCTGTGTGTCGGTGGAATACCTGTATGCCTTTGTGTCACCGGCTTCGGCTGGGGGGGCGTGTGTGGTGCTTCGTGCCGATGATAATCAGAAGGCGGAGAGCATCCTCAAGGCCAACGATTATAAGGAGCTTGGCGATAATCCCTTTACACACGGTGCATAAACATATTTTCCCAATCAAAGCAGGTGCAAGAGTTTCTCCTCTTGTACCTGCTTATTTTAATTGCCTTTGTTGTTGACAAAGCAAGCCGGACGTGCTATACTACCCTTGATCAAGCCGCTTCCGCGGCACGAAAAGAGGAATTCACTTGACAAAATTCAAAGACTATGCCCCACCGTTTTTGATCGCAGGCGCCTTGCTTCTCACCCTGCTTCAAAGCGGCGGCATTTTTTATGAAGGCTGTATCGCCGCGTGCGCCTTACTCGGTCTATGTGTGCTCTTTCGTCTCAAAACTGTTTCACGTACCACACCTTTGCTCATTCCGACGCTTGCCCTTGTGCTTCTGTCGCTGGCCTTCACACAGACCGGTGTGGAAAACAGCTTTCACGAAACCTTCAAGCTCATGCTCCTTCTATCTGCCTTCTGTGCCGCACGCGCGGTCCGAGCCAAAGGCTTTCTGCCGCTCTCGCTGTTTTTCGCATCGATCTTGACCGCTCTTGCCGGTCTTGCCGCTTACGGCGGTATCGTGAGCTTTCCGGAATTCGTGCTGACCGATGGAAAGCTTCCTCGTCTGCAATCGTTTTTCAAATATGCCAATACCACCGCCTGCTTTTTGGGCTGTGGCTATTTTGCAGCTATGTCGCTGCTTTTTTCAGATCCACCCCCAAAGAATAAGCCCGTGCTTTCACTTGCTGCTTCCTTCATCCTGTTAGCACAGTATTTGACCCTTTCAAAAGCCGTTCTGCCCTTGTTTTTGCTTATTGGTACGCTTGCCTATTACAAGGACGATCGGCGGCTCACCTTTTTCATACGGCAGAATTTTTGCATTCTTCCGGCTTCGTTGATCCTTGCCTGTGTAGGAAGTACCGGACAAAGTATTCTCACCTATCTGTTCGTGTTGGGTGGCGGTCTATTAGGAGGTCTGCTGAAGGAGTGTCCCCAAAAGCGCAAGATGCTTTGGCGTATATGGCTTGTCTGCGCCGGAATGGCCGCTTGCGGTGTGATAGCACTGCTTGTGCTTCGTCCGTCTGTTTTTGCTACCGCACTACAGCGTGTACGCTATTCTTTGGATGCTCTGCCACTTGTCCGGAAGCACCCGCTTTTCGGTCTTGGTGCCGGAAGCTGGCGCTATCTGCAATATTCTGTGCGCTCCCATGCCTATAACGTGGGGTATCTGCACAATGGACTCTTGGAAATAGCCCTTGAAAACGGGCAACCGCTGTTTTGGCTTCTCCTGGGAACCGTCCTATGGACCATGCTGTGGGCATTTCGTCGGAAGCAGACCGAATCTTTACCGGCACTTGCGTTGATCCTTATCCACTCCTTTTTCGATATCGATCTTTCCTTTGGATGTGTGATGATCGTGGCTGGTTTGTATGCCGGCACACTCGACACAACGGTCAAGGTCGAAACGAAAACGCGTTTGGGGCGTGTTGTGGGCGGCTTTTCACTGCTCCTTGTCTGTTTGACTTCTCTTGCGTTTTCATATTGGGGGGCGAAAGAAGTAGTTCTCACCGCGCACTTTGAAAAGGCGTATCTTTCCGGAAGCCGCGAACAGGCATTAGAAGCAGTCGAAGCACTCGAAAAGGCGTTTCCGTACCACGCAGAGCCATTGTATTACAAAGCAAGCGTCCGTCAGAGCATGGGCGCGCCGGAGGAAGAGCTGACAGCGCTGTTGGCAAAAGCGGCTGCTCTCGCTCCGTTTGATACGCAAAAGGAAGAAGCCTACATGGTTTATGCTGTAAACAAAAGCAATATCGATAGGCTCTGCACCGACTATCTGCACCGCGCTCCGCTTCGCCCGGAAGCCTACGAATACATCCGCGATTTTCTGTACTATGCCGCCGAAAACGGATATCTATCGGAGCAAGCGTGCAACGAAAAGCAAAAGCACTACCATGAGATATACCGCAAAGCGTATGGAATTTCCACGCCTGTAGTGGAGCTAAAGGCAGGTCGATACACCGAATATGTGTCGCTCACCGAATTGGATGGCGTATACTATCTGCCGCTTCGCCGCGCATTACAGAGTGATGACTGGCAGGTGTCCTATTATGCAGATGAGAAGCTCATCACGGCTGAAAAGGGTGCGGAAAGCTTAATGCTGCATATCGGGCAGAAGGAAGCACTCTGCAACGGAACGCCCACTCCTCTGTCCCATACCGTGGCCAACGTGGAAGGAACCGCGCTTATAGCTGTTGAGGATCTCGAACGTTTGACCAAGCTAAATGTATTTGATCCTGTGAAATAGAAAACGATAAAAGGAGCTGCAGCAATTCTGTTACAGCTCCTTTCTTTATGTTTAGTTTTTCTTTTCACGTCCCACCTTGATGCCATACAGCACACAAACAAGCATATAGGGTATCAGTAGAAGCAGGCTGAGAATCGTCACAAATGTCGGCAAAAACGCGCTGATGACAAAGACCACACCCATAAGCACAGTCGCATAGCCGATAAAGCGGTTGATCCCTCGTGCCTTTTCGGTGCTTTCCATATCGTAGTGCCTGATATAGTCAAGCTTCGGCTGATAATTGCCGACCACAAGCAGCATTCCCCCTACCAACACCGCAACGAGCCTGCGGATATCGATCTGTAAACCTAAGCCATAGCCGAATGTCATGGCTTGCAGAACGATGGTCAAGACCGGAATGATAGACTTTGTGATGGCTTCAAGCTTCGCGCGAGAACCATGCTTTGCGGCGTTGATGTCATTGACAATGCAGCAAAAAACCTGCAAGGCAAGCATCATAAGCGGAAGTCCAAATACGACCATCCACCGTGGAGCAAAGCCATCGGCTTCATTCTGAATGTTGAAATGGATCGCCATGGTTTCGGGCAGCTTCTGCCACAGCGCCACACCGAACGGGATCGGAAGTAAGCATACCAATCCGGAAAGAACTAAGCTTTTTTTCTGTATGAATCTCATTCTTCTTTTCCTCCTAAACTGCATATCCAGGTCAAAACCTCTTCGAACACCGAGGCGTTCAATTCATAATAGATATAGTTTTTGTACCTCTGCTCTGCGATAAGATCGGCGCTCTTGAGCTTGGCTAAATGGTACGAAACGGTCGCGCCCGTCAGATCAAATCGTTCCGCTATTTCACCTGCCGACTTTTTTCCGCCCTTAAGCATCTGCAAAATGTCGCGCCGAACCGGGTCGGATATCGCTTTGAGTGTTTCGTTCATCCCCATACGGTTCACCTCCAAAAGATATTTAGATGTCCATCTAAATACATTATAGAGCATAATATTCGTTTTGTCAATAGGTATTTCGAAAATAATCTAAATAGCTACAAAAAAGAAAAAAGCACTTGTAATTTTACAAGTGCTTTTGGCGGAGAAGGAGAGATTTGAACTCTCGCGCCGGTTGCCCGACCTACACCCTTAGCAGGGGCGCCTCTTCACCACTTGAGTACTTCTCCGTGTGGGAATGAGTGCTTGCCAATGGTTTATACTGTCCTTGCATCTGCTAACTGCATGACAGGCAAAGGAAAAGATTTCCTTGAAAAAACGTTTGGCGGAGAGGGTGGGATTCGAACCCACGCGCCCTTTCGGACAAACGGTTTTCAAGA
>CAZAWG010000124.1:0-5077 GCA_964488785.1 uncultured Oscillospiraceae bacterium
GCAAATCCATGTGTACGGTAAAGAGGCTCTGTTGGAGCGTGTCGGTGTTCGCCCAACCATGTATCCGCTAAGCATAAGACCGTGTTCACTCCCGGATAAGCTACATCAGAGAATATACGATGTTGGCGTGAACACTCTACATCTTTGTATGCATGAGCATTATGAGGATTGCCCCTGGCGCGAACAGGCGCTGTATGGGTTAGACAGCCGAATACAGATGCTGTGTGGCTACTATGCCTTTGGCGAATATCGCTTCCCACGCGCAAGCCTTGCGCTTATGGCACGGTCGTTCCGCACACGTGATGGGCTTATCGAGTTGTGTTCGCCCGGTATCGTCTCCATCACCATTCCCAGCTTCACCGCCGTGTTTGTGCGTGCCGTGTACGAATATCAACTCTACAGCGGTGATACAACACTTGCAAACGAATACTTTTCCACCTTGCAGTCCATCGCCGATGGCTTTGTTTCACGCATTGACCCGGAAAACGGACTGATCCCACTGTATACCGGAAAAGAACACTGGAATTTCTACGAGTGGTGTGACGGTTTAGAGGGCAATGAGCGTTTTTCGGACGAAGAGCGGCACTACGAAGCCCCCCTGTGTGCCTTTGTTGCCGATGCACTTGACTGCTTTGCGGCGCTTTGTCAGACCGAGCATCCGGAGCTTGCGGAGCATTATCAAAGCATCGCACAAAAGCTCAAGCAAAGTACCCACGCACACTTTTTCGATACAGCGCACAACGCCTATCGCACGCGGCTTACCGATGCCACACCGCGGCATGAGCTGACGCAGGCACTTATGCTGTACACCGGCAGCGTGCCGGCGGAGCATGCAGCCGCTGTGGAGGAGGTTCTTGCTTCGGATACCCTAATTCCGGTATCCCTTAGCATGAGTATCTTCTATTACGATGCGTTTCTCATGCGAGGACATCGCAAAGAAGAAATACTCTCCCGTATCGAAAAGCGTTGGGGACGGATGTTAGATGCAGGTGCCGACACGTTCTGGGAGACAGACCGGGGAGCCGGCGATTTCGGCGAAGCCGGAAGCTTGTGCCATGGCTGGTCGGCGGTGCCGGTGTACATTTTTGAAAAGTACTATGCCCATTGAACAAAGTTAAAAAAATTTAGAGCCGCCACAAAGCAATTGCTTTGTGGCGGCTCTTTTGTGGCATACTACACCAAAAAAAGAAACCGCTCACACGGAGCGGTTTCTTCTAAAAGCTACTTATCTGCTGATTGCAGCAATGGACGGATTGAAGGGAACGAGAGAGTTCGGGGTACCGTCGCTGCCATAGAACTTGTAAGGAGCAGTGGTGGTGAGGTTAACAGTTGCGGTGTTGCCCTGGCCATCGCCGATGTAACGGAAGATGTACGGGAACTTAATGCGAACAAACTCTTTTACGCCATCATCATCAACGTCGCCACTGAAGATCTCATAGTGACCATCCATCAGAACGCCATCGATCTTGAGGATCTCGTAGTGACGGCAGGGGAATGCATCCTCATAGCCACCATAAACCCATTCAGTCTTGAGGGTTCTAGCAGTCTTGTCTTCATAGGTAGCAACAAGCGTTTCACGACCAAAGTTCGGAAGAGTGAACTTGTCAGCAGTTGCAGCAGAAACAACGTGTGCAAACTCGTTACCAGCGGTAACAGTACCATCAAAGTTGAACTTAGGACCTGCAACGGTCTGAGCGAAGGACTCAGGAACAATGACGGACTTAGCGTTGTAGTCGGTCATGTTGGTAACAGCACCAGCTTCAAGAGCGCCGTTAACAGTGAAAACCTCGCCGTTTTCTTCGGTCTGGAAGTAAATGTTTTTGTCAAATGCAGCATACTTGGTCAACGGAACGTTGGTAACCGGAACATACTGAACGGAATTGCCAACCTTCTGCCATTCGCCAAAGCCGAAGCCTTCGTTGAAGCCAGCCTTAACGGTAGCATAGTCGCCGGCGAAGTTAACGGGATACAAAATGCTGGTGTACCAGCCATCGTTGAATAAAGCCTGGGTGCGGGTATAGATTGCATGGGGTGCTGCGAGCTCCCACATAAAGTTGCAATCTCTGTATTTAACGAGTTCCTTGGCTCCTGTGTAGAAGACCTTGCCGGTGTTGATACCGTTTGCGTAGAGGTGAACATACTCACGGTTCGGCCATTCGCGCTCAGTCATAGCCTGGCTGAATGTAGCAACTGCATACGGCTCAAGACCGTAAAGCTCTGCATCATCAGGACCAGCCAAAAGACCGGTGCTGAGACCGTTGCTGTCATACTGCTCGTAGACAACTCCTACACGGTACGTATCGAGAGCTGTTTGTTCCACGACGGAGGTATTGTAACCCTTTACCCGCCATTCAAATGCAGAAGCTCCGACTGCACTCGAAACGCTGAGCACGATAGCTGCAACGCTGGTAGCGACTTTCTTCATGTTTAACATGATCTTGCCAACTCCTTTGATAAAATAAATATGGTGTATCAAACCGGTGTTTGTACGATATTATTATAACCATTTAAGCTAATAAATTCAATAGAATTTGATAATTAGACCCTTAATTGGAATAAATAACCGGAAAATCCGTCGTTTTTTGCCGATTGTCCGCTTTTTCATGCCGATCATCCGTTGTTTTCTATACGTCCTTTTAGAACGTCTGTTCTGTTCAGGCAGTTTTCCACATAGCTTTCCACCGTGCGCATCCGGCTTTTTGACACCGGCACCGTCTCATTCGTTCCGCGAATATGCAATGTCATGGTCGTTTTATTAAAGCGCTCGATCCGATAGCGATTGACCAAAAAGCCGCTGTGACAGCGCAAAAAGCTATCGCGATAATCCTTCTCCAGTGTGCCCAGAGAGCCATAAAACATATGTTTATCGCCCTTATCGGTATAGCATATCACCTTTTTATCGCTTGCTGTAAAAAACAGGACCTCGCTGGCACACACGATGGTCAGTTCCCCTCGTGTACGAAGCAGTATTTTTACGTCCTCCGGAACCGTTTTGCGTGCAAGCTCGAAGCGTTCAAGCTCCATCAGAAACTGCCGCAGCTCCGTTTCCTTGATCGGCTTCAAAAAGAATCCACTCGGACGAACAAGCTCCTTGCAGCAAAACACGATATCCGATGGGCAGGACGAGGTAAACACGATATGACAGGTATCGCTGTATTCACGGATATGCCGTGCAAGCAGAAGAAAATTGCTGTCAGCGACCTTGTAGGAGGTATCCACGATAAACAGCGCATTGTCAAAATCCTCCCCTGCGCCAAACAGCCGAAGCACCGGCATATTATGTAGTATCTCGGTCTGCTCACCCAAGATCTGCTTCAGCAGCCTGTCGAGCTTTGCGCAAGCCTTGGCATCACTTTCATATACAACGATCTTCATGCTTTTTGCTCCTTTTTCTGCTCCTGCTTCTTTTTTCGGTGTTTTTTCACCATTACCGCCACAGCTATTACGCAGGCAAGAAAGCCCACCATCAGAATATAGCGGTTTCGATATGTCCAACCGACCACATGAAGTAGCAGAACATTGAACCGCATCTTCCACGTCACCGGTCTTGTGCGCAGATCTACCAGGAAGGCGGCTGCCGGCACGCCTGAACCACCGCACAGTGTTGCATTTTCGCCAAACACATCGTCCGCCTGTGAGGCATAGCACAGACGATACAGAATTTCAGAGGAGGTGACGCGCATACAGTCCTCCGATACAAATTCGACGCTCAGCTCCGGCGCGTTCCATTCCTCGTCCACGCCATATAAGCCAGCCATGTCTCCTTTCCAGTATAATGCACCGGATGTGTGGTCAAAATACACATCATACACGTATCCCTCTTCATCGACCTGCTCTACCGTGCGCACGGTGGGGGCATATGCCCCTTCAAATTCCGCATATCCCCATGCATTTTTCGCCGCCATGCGTGACAGACGCGCCGCAATGCCTGGCTTATTGTTCGGATGCAGGTTGTTGGCGAAAAAGCGATCATTCCACAGATCGGAGGTTACGCAGATATATGTATTCTCCACCCTGGACGGCACGCTTCCGGAAGCAGCACGAACCAAGCCGAAATCGATAAACTGCCAATCTTCCCCCGTATACCCCTCCGGCGCCGCAAAGCAGGGCGGCAGCTCGACGATATAGAAGGGGAAATCCGTATACTTCTCCTGTGCTTTATCCGCACGAAGCTGTTCGATAAAGCAGCAAAGACCATCGGCATACTCTGCATAGTAGGGTGCATTTGCTTCACCCTGATACCAGACCACGCCGCGCACAGCAAAGGGTAACAGCGGTCGTATAAAGTTTTCATACACAACGCTCGCTTTTCCATAGCCGCTGAGCTTCTTTGCAAGCGTTGGGTCAACAAAGGACCGCAATTCCAGACCGCCAAAGCCGATCGAAATGACGCCGATCGGGATATTTTCACCGCCAAGAGTACACAGCTCTTTTGCAAAAAGATATCCAAGCGCAGAGGCATTGACGCATTCGCCGTGCGAGGCTCTGTGCCAGGTGTTCGCACGACGTACCGTCAGAGCGATGTTCTCTTCATTCTTTTTACTTCTTTTGCCCGTACTCACAGCGAACTCGGGAAGATCGCTCGCGCTGCCGGTCAAAAGGCGCACCCGTTCTTCCCATAAGCCATTCGCTTCCGGCATTTGTTCTTCCGGCAGAGAGCCGACTCTGTAGCCCACATTGGACTGCCCTATCACCAGATATACATCTCCAACGAGGACATCCTCAAACACCCGACGTTCCGCCGAAGTAATGCCATATACCTCCAATGTGTGCGGTACTGTATCGGCCACACGCGGTGACAGAGACACGCACCATGCTCCGTTTTCCACTACAGCCGTCCCATAGGAATCATCAAAGCGAACACCGACCACACCGCCTTCATGCGTGCTGGTGCCCCATACCTTGATCGGCTCATTCTGTTGAAACACCATGGAATCCGAAAAGACCTCTGCAACCTCAAAATTTTCAGCTGTGACCTCCAAGAGTTCACTTTGTGCATAGCACCCCAACGATAAGACTATAACAAATATGAATGCAAAAGCCGTTCGTAAGCTATTATTCTTGATTAGCTCACGAA
>CAZAWG010000125.1:0-5048 GCA_964488785.1 uncultured Oscillospiraceae bacterium
CATCAAGGATGATGTTGTAACCATCGAGACCGGCGCAGATCGTGTGAAGATCAAGGTGCGCAAGTGGGCGATCTCCACGGTCGATAAAAAGGTCGATGCTAAGCCGAATGTACCCAAGGGTGGCTATAAGGTCACCAGCGCGAAAAAGGCAGAGAACAAGCCAGAGTTGAAGTAAATCGTATTCCATCGGAAACAGCTTCTGATGAACAGTTGTTGTGCAAAAGTCCACCGGGTGTGGACTTTTTTGCACAAATATCGAAAATCTGGAGGGGTCATGTTGTCCTTAAATCCCGAACAATTGCAGGCGCTCTTTCTTTTGGTAGTGTCACAGTTTCCACAAGGCGTATCAGCGGATATGCTTCTTTCGGCTATGTATCAGGCACAGCTTGCTACACCGCTTGAGCTGTCTGAGCTTATCGAACAGACGGCTGAGCGCGGACTGGTTTCCTTTACCGAGCCGCAGAAAATGTGCAGACTTTCTGAAGTGGGAAGCTCCATTTTAGAGGAAGCGAAAACATTATTGAGCGAGGGCGTGCGTAAGGATGCCCTTTCATCCGTCCTTCTCGCCTATGATGCACTGTTAGGAAGGAGCGTGTACGCGGCAAAAGTGGACCTAAATGCCAACGGGGCAACGCTTTTCTGCACGGAAACGGTCGGAGAGACGGTCACAGCTTCTTTGTCGCTCCACTTCGATAGTGAAAAGAACGCTAATTTAGCCAAGCATCGTTTTGACAAGAATCCCAAGGGGGTTTGGAATACCATCCGTGCCGTTTTGACCGGGGATGCGGATTTCCTGTTGTAGGTGAGCTATGATCGAAAAAACGGAAAAGCTCAAGCTGCGCCAGGCGATCTTGGTCGAGGGAAAATACGATAAGATCAAGCTTGAGCAGTTCATCGATGCACCTATTTTTACAACAGATGGCTTTCGATTGTTTTCCCTTTCCGAAAAGGCGGTCATGCTCCGTAAAATAGCCGAAAAGCAGGGACTTATCGTCCTGACCGACAGTGATCCTGCCGGGTTTGTCATTCGCAATAAGCTAAAAGGAATGCTGCCGCGCGATAAGGTCATCCATCTGTACGCCCCGGCACTATCCGGAAAGGAACGCCGCAAGAAAACGCCGTCTAAGGCCGGAATTCTTGGCGTGGAGGGGTTATCGGTCGAATCCCTGAAGCGAATGTTTGAGCGAAGCGGAGTTGCCACCGACGATGGACAGGCACAAGCCGCCTCTCCTGCTTGCTACACCAAAGCCGACCTGTATGCTGCAGGACTCTGCGGACGTGAGGACAGCGTAGCCAAGCGCGAAGCGTTCTGTCGCGCGCATGAGCTGCCGCCGACCATGACAGCAGGGGCCTTGCTGGAGGCGGTCAATCTGTTGGGAATTGACCTGGAGTAAAACGAGACAAATCGAGATATAAGAGAAGCACCGCAGGTATCGCTCCTGCGGTGCTTCTTTAGCTTATGCGTTATTCTTCATCTTCTTCATCTTCAAACAGACCATCGGAATCGATGTTAACGCTGCCGGTGAGAATATCTTCTCTTGAGCTGAGGTATTCCACGCGAAGAAGGGGAGAGTTATATGTTTTTTTCATGGTTTGTACTCCTGCTTATTCAGCTGTTTTCTTAATGTTGTCCAAAACGCTCTGTGCAAACGCCTTATCCGTATCGTTGGCAGTCTCATCGTTTTGGATAGCCTGTGCTACTTTCTGCATACTGGAGGTGGTGACACCGCCGTAGAAGTAGTTGCCGGAAATGACAACATACGGGCGAGCGGCAAAAACAACGTCATAGCGCGTTGTGTAGGTGAGACGGTTGCCATCGGTATCGGTGTCATACGACTTGTACGACTTTTCAAGACCGACTACAACACCGCTATAGCTGTAGGTTCCGTCATCCTCAACGTTGTACTTGTCAAGGTCAGCATCCTTTTTATAGTTGCGTGCGCCAACAAAGGCGAAGCCCTTATCGGTTTGACCCTGGAAGTTGTTTTCGGCAGTCGTGCTTTCGGTCACGCCACTTGTGCCAACCTTGAGGTCGTCCTCGGTTGCATTCTTCTTGTCCATGGTATCCTTGCGGGCAACGATAAAGCCGAATTCGGAAACATTTTCGTTAGCTGCGGCATCGACGGTGGCACTGAAACGAATGCCGGAATTGGTGCCGGTGCGAACGGAGGTCTCATCGGAAATTCCCGGAACGGTGGGATCCACGGCATACAGTGTGATGTCCGCATTGTTCAGCTTAACCGGCGTGGTAGCCGCGATGGGTGCGCCGCCGACGGTGAGAGAGTAGCGGGAGGTGCCGAGGGTTTCTGCATTCGGCGTGTAGGTGGTCATGATCTTGCCGGATGCATCAAACAGGAAGTAGTCGCTTTCGGTCGAGCCATCAAGCTTCACATAGGTTGCCTTGTAGTAGGGCATAACGCTGAAGTTATCCATGTACAGATAACGCTTGCCGGCTGTGCCGTATGCGTCAAATTCGCCGCCTGTACCGCCGGTTGCAATATAATAAGTACCGTCCTTGGCGTGGGTTTCCAGATCCTTTTGATTCTGAACCTTATCTTTGGAAAGATTGATGGTCAGGGCTTCGTGCATCCATTTATCAACGGATTTACCCTTATTGCTTGCATACACACCTACTCCTGCATGATTGATCATGGTGTAGAGAGTATCCGAGGAGAGAACGTCATAAGAGAATACATACGGTCTTTCGCGTTCGATGAGGGGATTATAGTTTTGTGCCGGATAAATATATTCCCATTTTGCTTCTGCGCGAAGAACGTAGGTGTTCGCATTCACACCGTTTGTGATCGGATTGGTGTCAATGTGCCATTTGTCGTAATTAATAGCTGTTTTAACTTCAGCCGTGGTCTTGTTGCCAACGAAAAAGCCTTCGGTCGTACCGGTGATGATGTTCAAGCCGGGCTTCCAGCTTGCACCACCGGAAAGATATACATTCTTATATGCGACAGAGCTATCGGCAAGCGTTATCTTGACGAGAATTTCGCCGGCATAGTTGCCGCCCTTGATGGTGATGGTCTTAGCGGCTGCGTCGTAGGAAAGAGTTGTTCCGTCTGCGGTGCTGCTTACGATGGAAGCAGAGGTAAAGGGAACGGTAAGGGTATAGGTCTTGGTCTTGGAAGCATTGATGTAGTAGGTATCGAAGAGGTCAGCCCAAACCGGGTAGAGGTCGATATCCTCGTTTTTAAGCTCAACGGTCGTCATAGCGGTCTTAGCGTTCTTTTCGGTAGACCAGCCGAGGAATGCAGAGCTTTCTGCGGTAGCATCGGTGTCGAACTTGTCGGGGGTGTAGATGTCCTCGGCATCGTCTTCGTTCAACGTCCAAATCGATTCGGTCGTGCCGTCGGTATAGTGGTAGGTGACCTTGTAGTTCGGATAAACGGCGATATTGTCAAAGTAGAGATCGTAATTAACGACCTTTGCGGAATCGCCTTCATCCTCCAGCTTGTACTGGAGCGAGATACCGTTTGCCGCTTTTGCTTCAAAGGAGTATTTTTCGGTGACCCACTTGTTACCGGTTGCGGAAGAATAGAGATTGTTTCCGTTCAGCGAGACGTTTCCGTTGGTTTTAGTGACATTTAACAGCCAGCCCATCATGCCCTTGTAGGCATCGTTGGTATGAGCATCCCATGTAACGGTATACTTTCTTCCTGCCTCGGTCTGTACCGGGATGAGCCATGAAATGTAGTTGCCTTTCTTGACCACATTGCCGGCCCCATTGAGGAAGGTTCCGGACTGTGTTGTACCGGTAGCCTTTAAGACGGTGTTCGAGGTGTTGCCGGTAACGGTGTCTTTGATGTCGTTTTCTGTAAGGGTGATCGGCGTGTTGGTGAAGTTGGGGTTATTAGCGGCGATATACTGACGGTCGCCATCCTCGAGGGTCGCCTTAGCGCGCGTACCGGTGAGCATATTCAAGCCGGGTGCGCTCTTCTTCCAGGTAGCGTAAACCTGCTTATCCGGCGTTGTGCCGACCGGATACTTGTTGCCATCCTCATCGACCCAGCCCTGGAAAGCGTAGCCATAGGCGTACACCTCGGGAAGCTCGTACATCTCAGAGGGAACCACGTACGGATTTGAGAAGCTCTTTGTGCTGTAGCCGCCCTTGTTAATGACGTTGACAGCAACACCACTCGGAAGGTCGCCGCGGTCAGCGTTGATGACCTTCTTATAGTATACGCGCACGTTGTCAACGTAGAAGGTGCCGGTGTCGCCGCTGCTGTTTATAATGTAAATGTTTTTGTAGTAACGACCGTTGTTCGGCGAGAAGGTGACCGTTGCAGAAGCAGCATCGCGGATCCAGCTCGGAGAAGCCGTTTTTGTATGTTCACTGTACGCACGGTCATTTTCTTTGCTGCCATAATAGAACATGGTCTGGAAGTTGACAGTGGTCAATTCAGAAACGTTGACATCGAACACAACAGTGTAATTACCCTGAATATTGAGCTTTTTGGTCGGCTCAAGCTCAACACGTGAATAAGGAGAATCCGCATAGGTAACCTTATAGACCTTGTTGTTTACGTCTGCCGGGTCATTAACGACTGCACCGGTGTGTGTGGTACCGTTGCCGTTGGCGAACAGCTTAAACTGAATGTCGCCTAAAAAATCCGTGTTTAAGTAGGTGGCATCGGTTGCGGAATTGAAGCTTGAGAAATCGTTGTAATAGATCAACGTTCCATAGGTCTCGTGTTCGGACGGATAGGTCACTTCGCTTTGTAAAGCGGTTTCCTCTCCGGCGGACACATTCTCCTGTGCCGATTCGACTGACTCCAATTCCAGTGCGGAAGCACTAAAGCAGAGTAAGGAACACAGCGCAAGAGCAAAGACTTTTGCAAAGACTTTTTTCATGTGGTATCGCTCCTTAAAAAATTATATTTAAGGACAGAGTCCCCCCTCTCCTTAACAGAATTATTTTAATGCACATATGTAAAGATACTGTGAACGGGGGGGGCTTCATGTGTAAATTTTGCGAATAGTTACATATTTTTTCAATATTTTTATGTAAAAATAAAAAGGAACACAACGCGCGGCTGTGT
>CAZAWG010000126.1:0-4639 GCA_964488785.1 uncultured Oscillospiraceae bacterium
AGGTGTACGAGGATGAGGATATGCTTGCCTTCTACGACATCAATCCCATGGCCAAGGTACACGTTTTGGTCATCCCCAAGGTACACATTGAAAATGTGGATGCCGTGACCGCTGACAACGCCTGCGTAGTGGCAAAGATCTTTGCCCGCATGGGCGACATCGCCAAAAAGGCCGGTATCACAAGCGGCTACCGTGTCATTTCCAACTGCGGTGCGGATGCCAAGCAATCGGTCATGCACCTGCATTTCCACATTTTAGGCGGTCAAGAGCTGCCCGAAAAAATGGCATAGCTGCCGGAAAAGAGTGAAAGCATGAGCTTTGAAAAGCAAGAATATTATACCTTAAAGGTGGCAGGCTTAGAGCGTCAGCTTCCCATCTGCGCCTTAAACGACAAATTATCCATTGCCGGCTTTGTGATGCTCGGCGATTATGA
This sequence comes from uncultured Oscillospiraceae bacterium, assembly GCA_964488785.1. GTDB lineage: Bacteria > Bacillota > Clostridia > Oscillospirales > CAG-382 > UMGS882. Next base: position 434 of record CAZAWG010000126.1, read on the forward strand.
ATTGACCGAGGCCTGCGCCCGTGAACTTAATAAGCTGCTGCCGGAGCATGATTATATGATCGCGCCCGAAGCAAAATCCATCGGTCTGATCAATGAAATGGCTCGTCAGGCCGGCGAAAAGAAGCATTTTGTGGCACGCAAGGGGCTAAAGGCCTACATGACCGACCCCATTAGCGTAGAGGTGCATTCCATTACGACCGCTAAGGTGCAGACGCTGTACCTGGATGGCAAGGATGCCAAAGAGCTGTGCGGCAAGCGCGTGGTCATTGTAGACGATGTTATCAGCACGGGCGAATCGCTCACGGCCGTAGAAGAGCTTATTCGCAAGGCAGGCGGTATTATCGTGGGACGCGCCGCCGTGCTTGCCGAGGGAGATGCCGCCGACCGCAAGGACATCGTATATCTGGAAAAGCTTCCGCTGTTCTTCCACGACTGATGCCAATGGAGAAACGCCCTGTCCCCCGCTACACGGTCGCCTTTTACACGCTTGGCTGCCGTGTCAATCAATATGAGACCCGCGCCGTTGAGGAAGCCTTTGTCAACAAAGGCTTTCTCATTGGCTCTTTTGACGAAAAATGCGATGTGTATGTCATCAACACCTGCACCGTGACCGCTGAAAGCGACCGCAAAAGCCGGCAGATCATCCGCCGGGCGCGCAAGGTCGGCGGCAAGGATGCCTTAGTGCTTGCCATGGGCTGCATGGTCGCTGTCTCCCCGGAGGAGGCTGCGCGTATCCATGGGCTTGACCTCGCCATCGGAAACCGCGATAAAACAGCGCTTGCCGATGCGGCACTTTCCCTATTGCAGCAAAAAGGAAAAGCGGTCACAGATACGCAAAACGCTTCTATGACCGCACTGTTCGATGAAGATACCTCGGTGCGTATGCAGGTGACCGGCTCTGACCGTGCCCGTGCCTTTTTGAAGATCGCGGACGGCTGTGACAACCACTGCTCCTATTGCATCATTCCCAAGGCACGCGGCGAGGTTCGCTCCAAATCGGAGAGTGACATCTGCGACGAGGTGCGCACACTGGTAAGGGCCGGATACAAGGAGGTCGTCTTGACCGGTATCGAAACGGCAGCCTATGGGCGCGACACCGGAGGCGACCTTATCACGCTGATCGAACAGGTCAGTGCGCTTGGGGACGACACCCCGGTGCGCATTCGCTTAGGCTCTCTGGAGCCGACCGTCATTAAGGCAGACAGTGCCGCGCGGCTTTGCGCGTGTGCGCCGGTATGCCCACATTTTCATCTGTCGCTCCAGAGCGGCAGTGACCGGGTGCTTGCCGCCATGCGCCGCAAATACAACACACAAATGTTTTACACGGTGACCGAAAGGTTACGTGCGGCTTTCCCGGATGTCACGCTCACCACCGACATCATTGTCGGCTTTCCGGGTGAGACGGAGGAAATGTTTTTGGAAACGGTGGATTTTGTTCGCCGTGTGGGCTTTTTGTATGTACACATTTTCCCGTATTCCGACCGCGAAGGCACGGAAGCCAGTCTGCGCACCGATAAATTAGAGGAAGCGGTCAAAAAGGAACGTGCCGCGCGACTAAAGAGTGTCATGCTTGAGGTGCGTAAGACACAATTGGAACGCTTTATCGGGACGGTTCGTCCGGTGCTTGTGGAAAAGGTGGAAAACAAAATCGCGATCGGTCACACCGACAATTTCATCGAAACGCATATCGATGTGAGGACACATCCGGAGATCACGGAAAACTGTATCGTTTCGGCACAGCTACTTGCTTATGATGCAGCTCTTACCCATATCAGCGCTATTCTCGCGAAAGGAGAGGACGTACATTGAATACCGCTCACACGCCCGACAGCATTTTAAAGGCTCTCGATGTTATGTACGCCTATCCCGATGAGGAGAGCGAGGATAAAACGCACGAGGCTCTGACCGGGCTTACGGCCGAGATACCGCGCGGGAAATTCACCGCTGTCATCGGGCACAATGGTTCGGGAAAATCGACACTTGCCAAGCTGTTGTCCGGTATGCTCATTCCCGACAGCGGCAAGGTGCTTGTATACCGTCTTGGCGAAGAAAAGGCACTTGATTCAAAGGACGAAGCGGTCGGCTTTGATATCCGCAAAACAGTCGGCATGGTCTTTCAAAATCCGGATAATCAATTGGTCGCCACCATTGTAGAGGACGATGTGGCCTTTGCACCGGAAAACCTAGGGCTTGCGCCGGAGGAAATCCGCCGGAGGGTGGATGAGGCTCTGGCAACGGTCGGACTTTCCGCTTACGCCACGCACGACACACACAAGCTGTCCGGTGGGCAAAAGCAGCGTGTTGCCATTGCCGGAATGTTGGCCATGGCACCGGAATGCATCATCTTTGATGAATCGACCGCCATGCTCGACCCCAAGGGACGTGCGGATGTCTGCGACACCATTATGAAGCTGCGCGACCGGGGGATCACGGTCGTGCTCATCACACATTATATGAACGAAGCCGCTATGGCCGATCATGTGCTGCTTGTGGATCACGGAAAAGCTCTGCTGTCCGGAACGCCGCAAGAGGTCTTTGACAGGGGCGAGCTGTTAAAGGAACACCGTTTGGAGCCACCGCAGGCCGCTTCTCTTGTACAGCTATTAAAAGCCGAGGGCATTGACATTCGCACAAAGGGTGTTTTGGACGCCAAGGATGCCGCCGATGCCATCATAGAGGCTTTACGAAAAGCCGGAAAACTCCGATAACGCACAGAAAGGGAACCATATGTTAGAATTTAAGGATGTAACGTATGTATACGGAAAAAATACGCCGTTCGAAAAAACGGCGGTCGATCATGTTTCCTTTACCATCGAGGATGGGTGCGTGACAGGGCTTATCGGTCATACAGGCTCCGGCAAATCCACACTTGCGCAAATGACCAATGCACTGCTTGCGCCGACCTCCGGTCAGGTGTTGCTTGACGGGGTTGACATCCATGCCAAAGGAACGGATGCCCGATCGGTGCGCTTTCGTGTGGGACTGGTGTTCCAATATCCGGAATATCAGCTGTTTGAGGAAACGGTATATAAGGACATTGCTTTCGGTCCGCGCAACATGGGACTTTCGGAAGAGGAGATCGATGTGCGCGTGAAAAATGCGGCTCGTTTTACAGGTCTTTCCGCCGAACAGTTAGACAAGAGTCCCTTTGAATTATCGGGCGGACAAAAGCGGCGTGTCGCCATTGCCGGGGTTTTGGCAATGGAGCCGGAGATATTAGTCTTAGACGAGCCGGCGGCCGGGCTGGATCCCAGTGGTCGAAATGAGATCTTATCGGGTCTTGTTGAATACCAGCGCAAGCGCGGCAACAGTCTTGTTATCATTTCGCACAGCATGGAGGATATTGCGGTGTATGCCGACCGCATTTTGGCTATGGATCATGGTAAGGTGCTGCTTTCGGGAACGCCCAAGGAGGTCTTTTCGCAGAATGCGCTTTTGACGGCCTCGGGATTGGATATCCCCCAGGTGACCGAGGTATTGGCACGCTTGAAAAGCGCAGGACTTCCCATCGAAGATGATGCGTTTACGTTAGAGGAAGCGGCAGAGCGCGTCAAGCGTCTGTTTTAGCGCGTGAGAAAATACAGCCCGGTAAGGCAAAGCGCGATACCGATAAGCTTTCCGGGTGTGAGCGCCTCCTGATACACCGCCGCGCCCACAAAAACCAGGATGACCGCCAAAACAGCACTTTGCACCAAAGAGGCCGTGCTGACCGACCAGCCGTTTTTATAGGCAAAGATGTAACCGACCTCCAGTCCTACGACCGAAATGCCGAGGAGAACAGGGGCAAGGTTACATTTTTTATATTCGGCAAGCAGACTTCCATCGCGTTCAAGCGCAAAAAACATGACAGCCGAACAGACCGCGCCGACAAGATACGTTACCGTAAGCGATGCAAAGGCATTCATGCCTTTCGGGACACTTTTGGTACAGAGTTGGTAGAGGATATTCGAAACAACAACAAGGGCAAGCGGCCAAAGCATGGATAAGGGCATAGTAGTTCCTCCGGCATAAAAAGAATACGCTCCGCCCAAAAAGGCTTGTGCATGGATCAGTATAGCAGAAAAGCATATGTTTGTCAAGCGTTTGAACACGACGTTAATTAAATCGGAAGCAATCCCTTCCAAACGACTTTTTCGCGCTCCGGCGACAGGTTTTTCATGGGAGCCATTGACAAATGCGCGATTCTGTGCTATGATATACAAGGAT
>CAZAWG010000126.1:4649-5034 GCA_964488785.1 uncultured Oscillospiraceae bacterium
ATCTTTAAACGCGATACAGTGAGATCGGTAAGATGGACACATTTTCTTTTTTTGCAAAGCAGTTTCCTGTTTTGTTTCCTTGTCTTGCCACCTTGCAGGGCTTTTTTCTTATCGTCCTCTTATCGCCAAACGTCTTGACAGCTTGAAAGGAACGACCATGTCAAAGCTTCACGCTCAACGCATCGGATTTGATGCCTCCTCCCCCGCCGCAAGCGCCTGTGCGGCTTTTCTTGCTTCTCATCCCGAATTGGATACGCCGTTGTACACGGCTTTTCCCGGCTTTTGCGATGTTCATGTGCATTTTCGCGAGCCGGGCTTTTCTTATAAGGAAACCATCCGTTCGGGCTGTATGGCTGCCGCTCATGGCGGCTACACCGCCGTATGC
>CAZAWG010000127.1:0-5033 GCA_964488785.1 uncultured Oscillospiraceae bacterium
CAAATATACATTGGAGGTTCCCACGCAGTTCTTGGTTTCGGTTGCTAAGCGGCGTACCACCTCATCCTCCCATTCACGCGAAAGTCGGCGGCGACAGCCGAATTCCGCAAATTGAAAGGTGTATTTTCCACTGTTGAAATCGGCGATCTTTTGGTCTAAGCGCTGCTCGGCCGCCTTGCGTAGGGTCGCATAATCAAAGCTTATGCGGAAGTAGACCTCGTTGATGATCTCCAACAGGTAGATCTCAAACTGCATGGCCGAAAACAGCGGTCCGTCCACCACCACAGACAATTCGCCATCGCCTCCTAAGGAAGTCGTGACATATTCGCGGATCGGATGCCACAGGCGTAAGAATTCCACATAGTCGTTCTTGATGAAGCGAATGGAGCGCAGATAGTCAAGCTCCTCGTGCGTAAAGCGCAGACTGCATAAATGGTTGATCTGTTCGTTGATCTCGTCTAACATTTCCTGCGTAAACACAACATCCTTGTTGCGACATTTGAAATAATACTTGCCGCACAGGTCGGTGTGCTTGTGGAAAATGACCTGATTCATGTTGAATTTATACAGATCGGTGTCGAGTAAAGACGTAACGATAGGTTCGAAGCGCATGGAAAAAACTCCTTTCATGTGTCACAGACTGGCGGTGGTATGTGTATCCTTGGCGGCTAAGACGAGCGCACGAAGCTCCTCATACTTTTCCCATAAGCGGGGATCGGTATACGTCTGCCATTTTTCTCTTTCGTCCCGGATGAACCACTCGCGCAGGGTGCTTGCCGAAATATCGATGCTTTTGGGTACATACAGCTCCGCTGCGGACAATCCCTCGGCACTGTCGAACCAGGCCTGCCGCCGGGCCTCCTTGCCCGATACGAGAAGATCCGGCTTGCGCCCAAAGCGCTTGCAGATGTTTTCTAATACATAGTTTCCCCAGACCGCATTGTTCCCAACACCGATATCGGCTAACGGATATACCTGTATTTCCTCTCCAAACAGGGTGATAAGCATATCTTTTCGCGTCTCATAGGAAAATGGATTTTTGCTTGTGCCGGATTCCTGGGCAGAGCCGACAAAAATCCCAACTGTTTCGCACAGCTCGATGGCCTTAGCTATCATTTCCGCGTGTCCTGCGTGTAATCCCTGAAAGCGCCCCACTAAAACGCCGAGCGTATAGGGCTTTTTAGGCATATTCATGTTTCTTACTCTTTTCTACCTTATCGATCATGCCCGGATAGCCATCGATAAAATCCTTATTCTAAGTGTTTTCTTTATGAATCGTGTTCAATTCGCTGAAGCCTTTAAATCTGCGCTTTTTGGCTGTGTCAACGGCGCAAGTGTCCCTTGCGCTAAGAGAAAGACGTGCGCGCTTTCGGCGTCCGGGCAATCGACCGTGAATTCCTCGTCCCCATAGGCTGATGCCTGATGAAGAGCCGTGGACACCAAGCGTCCCTCTTTGTCGGAAAAAGCAAGCAAAAGCGAGGCTTTTTTATGGTCTGCCACGCGCACCTTCAGGGAAGAAGCGTTCATTCGAACGTTTAAGCACGGATGAAGTAATGAAAGAGCTCCCGTTTCATCCAAATGCCAGACCTTGTCAAGCGAAAAGCCTAAGGTGTCGGAAAGAAAGACCGCGTCAAACAGTGCTTTCTTTGTTATCTCCTCTCCGTGATAGACCTTTAGCCCGGTGGAAGGGGCGGTTTGGGCGTTTGAGACATAATAAGCGTCTTCCAATACAGCGGTTTCTGCCTTTTCGGCGCAGATATAGCCGATCTTTGTGGTGCTTGTGGTTTTCCCGTGTGCCTGTAAAACTGCCGTGGTAAAGCAGGCACGCAAATGGTGGTCGGTGTTCAGTAATGTTGTTTCATACCACGCCGACCAGCCCCCATCATCATCGATGGGTGTGAAATTGGCGACGATACCACCGACATAGGCAGAGGAGGGGGTGCAGCTTGCCACAATATTCCCGGAGGTAAAGCAACGCTCTATGCTGCATTGACCGCTGCCCACGGCAGAAACGTTGGCAATGAGTCCGCCGGCATAGGCCATTTTGGAACTTTGGGCGGAAAGCGAAAGCGAGGAAGCGCAGTCGGATATATGAACAAGTCCGGTCTTTGTATAGATCTTTCCAAACAAACCGCCCAGGTTGACCGCCGCTGTGCCGGACACGCTTAACGATCCACGCGCGCAGCAGCCTGTGATCTCATACAGTCCGCTTGTTTTGGCATCTGCTTCATACATCGCACAGATGGAGCCTACATAAAAGGTAGAGCTGCCTGAGTAGTTGATGGTTGCCTCCATGATTACATCCATGTTTTGAAAATCGGCACAGCGCGCGTATCCGAATAATCCGAAAAGATTGTCCGACACGGTCTTTGTATAGTTTTTTAGCGTAATGCGATAATGCGCACCATCGTAGACGCCGGTGAAGGCATTCTCTGACGTGCCGATGGGGGTGAAGGCGGTGCCGGTCAGGTCGATATCGCCGGTCTGACGGTAATAGGCACTCGCGTAATTGATGTCTCCTTCGGAGATTCTTTGTGCGATATATAAAAGCTCCTCAGCTTTTTCCACGATATAGGGATCCGTTTCTATGCCGGTCCCGGAAAGAAGGGCGCTGGCGGTTGGCTCGGTCTTTCGGACTGGCGCAACGTAGGTTGAGGCGTATAGGAGCGCGTCGCTTTCGGAAGCGGTGACCGGGACAGACACATTGGAAAAGGACACACAGAGTAACAGGGAAAGACAAAGAGCGGTCAGACGTTTAAGCATGGCTTGAGTTCCTCCATCGGTTCATGTTTCAAAAGAAAAGGTGCTTGCCAATAACGGCTTTAGCGTCAGCGGGTCGAATAGCTGGGCACGAACGCTGGCATAAGGCGTAAATTTGCGCACGGTAAAGGTGTTAGCCGTCATAGGCGCGGCTAAGCGAACGCCCTTCATGCGTGTGTCCTCCGCTTCAAAAACGATCGCCCAGGTGCCGCGCGGGCAGTTGACCGGCTGAAAGCGAAGGGAGCTTGTCGAGGTAGCAGAAAGAAGGAGAAGCTCCGGATGCTTTGATTCCAGCCGCAGTCCGGAAGCGTCCTCTATAGCGATCCATTTATCTGACAGCGAAAAGCCCAACGTATCGGACAAAAACGAGGGGGCAAGCAGCGCATCAGCGGACATAGCTGTGGTGGTTCCGGTGTTCGTTGTGTCAGCGGTCGAATCGGCAGAAAGTGCCGAATAGACGTTTTTATTATCATAAATGCTGTTCCAATAGCCGGTCAAGCTTCCGCAGTGGATTTCTCTCTTTGCATTTGCCTGGAGCGAGCCCAAAACAAGACAGTTAGAAAAGCTGTAACGAGTTTCGCTTAGCGAGGCAGTGGATATCCAGCCCAACTCATTCTGCGTAAAATAGCCGACTAAGCCACCCATGTAGACACTTTGACAGCGAGCGTTGTTTTGAAGTCTACTGTTCGCGGCGCAGCGCTCGAAAAAGACGCACCCGCCATCGGTCGAGACCTGTGCCACTAACCCTCCGACCCATAATAATCGTTCGCCATCGACCGAAAGGGTGCTGTCTGCATAGCAGTCGGTAAAGTAGACATTGCCTTTCACGGCCTTGACGTAGGCAATGAGCGAACCGGCATAGGCGCTGTAATACTTTGAGCTTGATGAAATACTACCGAGTGCTTCGCAGTCGCGCACTTCATAGTCCCCGGCGACGTTGGCTAAATAGGAGGCGCAGAGCAGTCCGGTGTATAGTCCGCTACTCGTGCAGGAAGTGGTCACATCCAGGTCACCGCACACCACGATGCGGTAAAAAGAGGCATTCTGGGCGTAGCCGAACAGACCATAAATGCAGTTCTGATTGTTGGGAGGAATGTCAAACGAAAGCGTAACAGAATGACCGTCTCCATCGTAGACGCCGCAAAAGGGGCTATCCTTTGTGCCAATGGGCGTGTGTGCAGATAGCGTGAGTGAGGTGGTCTGCCGATAATAAGCACTTGTGTAATCTGAGTCACCGGCGTTTACGCGTTCGGACAGAAAAGCAAGGTCCTCCTCGCTTTGAATAAGATACGGCAAAGAGACAGTCCCCTTGCCGGATAAGACATCTGTCTGTGTAAGAGTGACCGGGGAGGCGGTATCGACCGGGACGGGGGCGGAAGCCCCGGCAGACATGACACCGGCGGGTATAAGCAGCGCTGCAAGGCAGAGCAGTGTGCAGAGGGCTTTATGTTGGTGTTTCAAGAGTGCTTCCTCCTTACGACATTGGGATATGTACGAAAACAGAGCTTCCCCTGCTGCCATGCAGGGGACGCTCTTGCTTCATCAAAGGCTTACTTTATTTCAATAAGGCTTTCATTCCAGAAATCGGGTGCTTTGTAGCCCATCAGATTGACGACGGTCGCAGCAATATTGGAAAGGCCGAAATCGCCCTGCGGCTTGACGGTATACGAATCTGCACCGAAGTTATCGTAGAGAATACAGGGAACAGGATTGAGCGTATGGCTGGTCTTAGCCTTGTATTTGCCTTCCTTATCGACCTTGGGAAGTCCGGTCTTTTTGTCAAGCTCATACATTTCATCGGCATTTCCGTGGTCAGCCGTGATCAGAGCCACGCCGTGTACCTTGTCGATCTCTGCAAGAATGCGTGCCAGGCACAGATCGAGCGCTTCCATGGAAACGATGGTAGCTAAATAGTTTCCGGTGTGTCCCACCATGTCGCCGTTGGGGAAGTTGACGCGCATAAAGCGGTATTTGCCTTCTTCGGCCACTTCAATGAGACGATCGGTGATCTCAGCGCACTTCATCCACGGTCTTTGCTCAAACGGAACAACATCCGACTTGATTTCTTCATAGCACTCGGTTTCTTCATCAAACTTGCCGCTGCGGTTGCCGTTCCAGAAATAGGTCACATGACCGAATTTCTGCGTCTCGGAGAGAGCATACTGCGTCACGCCGGTGTTCGCTAAGAATTCACCCATGGTGCCGGTGATCTCCGGCGGGCTGACCAAATAGCGCGACGGAATATGCAGGTCGCCATCGTATTCAAGCATACC
>CAZAWG010000128.1:0-5008 GCA_964488785.1 uncultured Oscillospiraceae bacterium
GTACAGCGTCATATTGGAGGTGGCTTTGATCTCGGTCACCTTGTTTGTCAATTCCTTGTCGGTGTGCCAGCCGTTAAAGCTGTAGCCTTCTTTTTTCGTGATATATTTGGAAAGATCAACCGTGGTGCCTCGCACCTTGCTCACCGGGTCAAGGCTCGTGCCTCCGTTGACTTCAAAGGTGATGGTATAGCGCGTGATGGTGACGGTCGAACCGCCGGTTGAAGTGTTTTTAGACCACTTGGCGTAAACGGTCTTGTCGGAATCCAAGGTAATGCTTGTGACCTTTTTGGTCAAGGCGGCATCATTGTACCAGCCCTTGAAGGTGTAGCCGGTCTTTTCCGTGGTATGCTGCGAAAGGGAAATAACGCTGTCTTTTTCCTTTGTGACCGGTGCGACCGTCGTACCGCCATTTGTCTCAAAGGTCAGTGTGCAATATGTGAGGAGCGCCTCCCATTTTGCATAGACCGTTTTGTTCTCGTCCAGTGTGATGGAGGTGACCGGCTTTGTTAGTGCTTCATCGGAATACCATCCGATAAACCGGCTTCCGGACTTTGTGGTCGTGTACTCCGAAAGGGTGATTGTTGTTCCGTCCTCTGCAACGACCTTATTGTTAGACCCGATATTTGTACCGCCATTGGTTTGGAAGGTCAGCACATATTTTTTGACCGGCGCTTTCCATTTAGCCGTGAAGGTAGTGTCCTCTGTCAGAGTAAACGTACTGCCGGGGGCATATAGCTTGCCGTCTGTCCGGTTTTCCCAGCCAAGGAAGGAGTAGCCCGTCTCACCGTCCGGAGCGGCCGCTACTGTCATGGTGCCGGCAGGAAGCCGAGAGGATGATTCGTTCTTTCCATTGATATAGGTGACTGTGTACAGTGTTTCGGGTTCATTTCCGAGGATCACAGTCAGATCCTTTGCATTGGAAGGATAGATACAACCGTTTAGATCCAATGCGCGGGTCGAGTCGCTCTTGATTGTGCTTTGACCGGAGCTTTTTTTGACCTTCAATTGAAAGGAACCGATGAATTGTCCGCTTTTGTAGGCTTGTCCGTCTAAATGGGAGCTGTTGAAGAACATCCAGTTCTTGCCGGAGGAGGATTCACGCAGAGCGGCACTGTCGGTATAGTTTCCTTTGACAACACTGTCCTTTCCCATGTATTCAAAAAACTGGTTATCAAAGAAAATTTCGTTGAAGACAGCGGCTAAGGCGAAATCGTTGCCGTTTGTGACATTGATCAGATGATAATCGACCGTAATAATGTCACCTTGCTTTACATATTTGGTATGCTCTCCGTCACAAGTCAGACTGTAGCTTAAGGTTATGTCATTGTACTTGTCCTCAGCCGAAGCAAAAGGGCAGAGAAGCAGGGTAAGCATGAGCATAACCAACAGTGCCGACAGTTGTTTTTTCATATTTGCAGCTCCTTTCAATTGGCGCATGATACTCTTGAAAGGGGACCTATGCCGGAGCATAAATCCCCTTTCTGTTGTGCTATAATGGGAGGCTACTCCCAAGCAGACATCGATTAGTTGTTGCCGGTACGAGTGGTACGAACAGCATTGACAACAGCAGTCGTATCTGCATTATCGATCTTCTTGTTGCAGTTGACATCGGCCTTTAAGATATTCGCCTGATAGAGATCCTTGAAGTAGGCCGGCTCGCCGTTGTAAGCGCCGTATGCAACGATGATATCTCTAACATCCAGACTGCTGTCAAGGTTCAGGTCGTGCTTATCCAGTGTTTCATCGATGGTCTTGTTGACAGTGTCCTTGCTGTAGGTGACCTTTGCTTTATAGGTGTCGTCGGTCGCTTCATCGATAGCATCCGTGACATAGCCATAGATCTTGTCGTAGTCCGGATATAGCTCGCTGTAGCGGTCGGTGACATCGACCATCACAAAGCCATCATACTTGAAGCCAAGCGTGGTGTTAGCCAGAACAAGTATCAGCTTCTTGGCCTTGATACCGAGATCTGCATTGCCGAGTACATAGTCATCAGCAACCACCTCTACGTCAAAGGAAGGCGTGCCTACTGTGAGCGTGAAGGTTTCGACCAATTCCTTGTAGCCGGTCTGCGGAGCGATGGTGTAGGTGATGGTGTAGGTACCCTCTGCCTTGATCTCGGTCACAGTAGTTTCGCCGAGCTTAATGACATATGCTACACTTGCACCGCCGGTCGGAAGATCAGCCAATGCGAAGGTGTGTGCATCACCTGTGTAGACAACGCTCGCTGCCTTAGCGGCTTTTTCATCCTCTGTGATGGCTGTACCATCTACAAGAAGGCTGTAATCGCCCATATCCTTTAAGGTGATCTGAACCTGTGCCGGGCTGTTGGTCGTGGTATCCGGGACCGGGGTGGGAAGAATTGCTTCACCCATGCTCGGAGCGCTGGGGTCGATAATTTCAAAGGTTGCAATTACATCTGTTGTCTGAGCAATGGCCTTGAAGGTGTAGGTCACGAGTGTGATGGGATTCTCGGTCACAGCTCCCGAAGCCGTGGGAAGATATAGCATTTCATCGATCGTGCCGGCAGTCGTATCCGTGATCGGCTCTGCACGGGTAAACGTGGTAGAAGCCTGTGCGCTCTCGAATGAGAAGTAAGCCGGGTTATACTTTAAGGTGTAATTGGCACCACCGATCTTTTCGCCATCTACCTTAACGGTGATGGTGACGGTATCCTCCGCTTCGACCGAAGCAGCACTTGCGTAAACATCGATGGAACGCTCAGCAGCCTGCTTCTCAAAGGTTCTTGCCGTCTTATTCTGCTTGTAGCTTCCAAGCTCGGAATATTCATTGCCACAGTAAACGAGCTTGCTCTTCATCGGATCATCGGTATTATCGTTTGCAATCTCGACATTACCTTCGATGGTAGCATTTTCTTCGACCGTGACCGTGGTTCCGTTCGGATAGGAATCCATCCAGTTGTATACATCAAAAGCAAAGCCGTTGGCATGAGCCTTGATGGTGCTGTTGCCCTTGATGAGGACGTTGCCGTTGTTGTTGGAAAGGGTAATCGGCTTCGGATTACCATTGGTATTCAAGCCCGTACCATCGAGTGTCACGCCGTCTAACGTGAGGTCGCGATAGTTCTGGATGAGGGTCTTAGCCTTTGTGCTTTTGATCGTACCATTTTTGATGGTAATGCCGTTATCGTCTGTCGTTTTTAAAAGCTGGAGGCCATTGGTTTCGGTTCCGGCAGAGCCAACAGTGGGATTATCGATGGTGTAGGTGTGACCACCCAGATCCAACGTGATGTTCTTGTTGATGACGATACCCTGTGCGGAAACATCGGAAAGAAGGGTGATGGTGTCGCCGGCTACAGCGTTTTGGATGGCATCGTTAAGGCTGGTGTAATAGTTCTCAACCTTGGTCGGAAAAGCATATCCGTATTTTGCGGTGAAATCTGAAGCATGATTAGGACTAGCATGATTATAGTCATAGTCCTGTGTTGCCGTCAAAACAGTAGCAACAGCAGTGTTTTCGGGTATGATCGTGTATTCGTTCTTACCGGCTGCATTTTTTACCTTGGTAACAACATAGCCATCCGGAACCATGTTTCCATCGTTTACGAATCGCGGGTCATCGTGAACCAGGGTTCCACCTTGCATGGTAATTCTATTGTTGTCTTTTAAGCCAAGATATCCAACAACATTCAAGGTCTGCTGGTGTTCCTCGGTCGAGGTAGTGTTTTCAAATCTACCGCCCTTTACGAGTATTTCACCGCCGGCATTGCCGTTATTATCATTAACATAAAGAATCGTTTCACTGTTGAAGGTTCCGTTTTCAATCGTAAGCTTGGAGGGCTTGTAATTCAAGCTTGCAACTTCACTTCTAAGCCAAAATACGTATGTATTTCCGGCAGCTGCACCGACAATAGAACCATTACCGGTTACAGTGACATTTGCATTGTTGTAAATAGCAAAGTAAACATTTGCAGTTTTAGCCGAGTTGTTACGGGTATCATCCCACGTGATCGAGTGGCCGTTTAAATCAAGCGTGATATTCTGGTTGTTGATCACAGCGAAATAATAACGCGTGTTAGAGGTAACGTTTTCGTTCGGAATCGTCACGATAATGTCCTGTAACAGCTTAATGGTATAATTTGCCGTGTTTTCAGCCGACTGAACCGGTACAGCATCGATTGCTTTCTGGATGGAAGAATACTGAACGCCATTGCATTCAACAACTTTTTTCTTAGTGATCTCCAGCTTATCGTACTTATCAACACCATCTCTAACTTCAACGTTTTCGAAAGTTTTTTCCGTGCCGTTGATGTTGACAACGATCTTGTTCGGCTTCTTGCCATACCAGTTGGTTTCATTCAGTACCGTTTTCCAGGAGGTGGAAATAGCTTCATCACCACCGGTGACGATCGTTATCGAGACATTCTCGCGAACTAAATCGGTAAGAACTTTCTGCTGAGCAGTTGTGGTCGAAAGAAGCACGTCATCGTGGTAAAGCTTAACAGTTAAACTTTCCAATGCGGCATTAACGTCTTTCAAAGTTAATAACATTACTTCAGCATGGACAGTGCCCTCATTCATATTATTTTCAGCACCGAAATTATCAATTGCTAAAGAGTCAAACGAGCCGCTTTCTGCAAAAAGCACAGCTTCTTCTTCTGTTTGTGCATTCTGCTCCACAGCCGGAGCAGCCGCCACAGCTTCTTCTTCTGTTGTTTCGGGAAGATCCAGACCAAAAGCGCTGGCATATAGACCAGACGAATTCGCGATCATCAGGGCAGCAACCAATGCTGCTAACAGCTTTTCACCTTTCATAATATAATCCTTCTTTCATAAGTATTGCGTACCGAGCGTGCCTGAACAGGGTGCCTCCTTTTCGGCGGATTGACCGGAAACGCGACGTTTTGCAGAAACAATCTTCTGCTGTCTCTATAATTATCCGAAGGTTCGGTTAATTATCGTAAATCGTTTCCGGCTGGAACGTTTTTCAGAAGTTTTCCACATAATCAGAATTATGTTGTAAAAATACCACATAATCAGAATTATGT
>CAZAWG010000129.1:0-4999 GCA_964488785.1 uncultured Oscillospiraceae bacterium
CTATTCGATCGTGCGCAAAGTATTCCGATTCAATTAGTATAAAAAGAGCCAGAAGCGATCCTTCTGGCTCTTTTTCTGTTCCCTTGGTGTTTGAAAAGCCTCTACAGGTCGTCTACGTCCTGCACCGGTTCTTCGTCACAGGCTTCTTTCGGTACACCTGTATAGCTTCCGGTCGGGTCCGTCCTTTGCAGGTCATAGGAATTATAATACCGTGAACGCTCCAACGCTCGCGGTCCCTTTGCCATGCAAATGCTGTCCATACCGTCTAATATTCGAAGTCGTACCTTTCGCTTGTGCTTTACATAGGAATAGGCTTTTGGCTTTGACTGATTTGCTTGCACCGGTCATACCGTCCTTTTCGCCAAAGTCTAAACACATATCCTTGCTCGATACGTGCTTTGTAAGCTCTCATGCTTACAGTCATAGTTTATACAGGGTTCATCGAAATACACACGGAAATCAAAGACTCTTTTGTTGCATTTAACCAAAATATTTCTCAATTGCTCTTGACAAATCGCCCTAAATGTGTTATTGTTATTCTGAAGGTTTTCTTCAAATACGATAGAAAAGAGAGATGTATATCTATGATACAATTAAACAAGGCAGAATTGCGCGATAAAATTTATGCGTGTTGGCTCGGTAAAAACATCGGCGGCACGCTGGGCACCCCGTTTGAATGCAAACGCGATATTTTAGATGTTAAGGGCTTCAATTCGGAGCCCGGCAATCCGTTGCCGAACGATGACTTAGACCTCCAGCTCATCTGGTTACTTGCCGTCATGGAACGTGGAAAGAACATCAATGAGCGCGTTTTGGGCGAATATTGGCAGGAGTACATTTCGCCGTTCTGGAACGAATACGGTGTTGGAAAAGGAAACATGGCACGTGGGCTTATCCCGCCCCTTTCCGGCGAATACGAAAACGAATGGAAGCATTCCAACGGTGCTTGGATCCGCACAGAGGTTTGGGCGTGCTTAAATCCGGGTCTGATCGAAGAAACCATTCGCTATGGCTACATGGATGCGTGCGTCGATCATGGCAAGGGGGACGGCACCTATGCCACCATTTTTGTGGCGGCGATGGAAAGTGCGGCCTTTTTGATCTCGGATATTCGTGAGCTGATCCACATCGGCTTATCCAAAATACCGGAAAGCTGCCGGTTTGCAACCTTTATCCATGCCGTTTTGGATGCGTATGACAGCGGCAAGACCTGGATGGAAGCACGCAAGATCGTCACGGATATGGCACTTAGCTTCCCCGATCTCGGCTGGTTCCAGGCACCGACCAATGTGGCCTATGCCGTTATCGGTCTGTTATATGGCGAGGGTGATTTCAAGAAAACACTGCTCACCGCCATCAACTGCGGCGATGACACCGACTGCACCGGTGCAACGGTAGGGGCACTGCTTGGTATCATCAACGGCACTAAGATCATTCCGGAGGATTGGAAGGCTTATATCGGTGACGGCATTGTAACGGTCGCCATCAATCGAGGCGCGGCGTATGGCATTCCGCTGTCCTGCACGGCGCTGACCGACAAGATCATGGAGCTTCATGCACAGATGCTACTCGGCAAGCCGGTGACTTTAACGGATGGCGAAACGCGTGCGGATGCGGAGGATATCGAACGCTTCAAAGGCACAGCCTTCTCTGACCAATTGGCGGCGCACAGCAACTATTCCTTCTACACCGACGGTATTTTAGCCGGTGTATGGTTAGACATGGACAAGGCTCCTTCGCTGAAGCCGGGCGAAGATATCGACATAAAGCTTGCCATCTCCAACAAGTTCCGCTCGCAGAAGCATTTCTCGGTACGCTTTATTCTTCCGGAGGGCTGGAAGGTCTACGGAAAGCGCGACATTTATGTAAAGCAGGTTGGCGCGCCGGCCGGTGTAGGCGAATTCACTGTAGTCGCCGGCGATGAAGTTGAGGCAAAGAACCGTGTGATCATCGAGATCACCTGCGAAGGGCATTCGGATGTGACACTGATACCGCTTGTGATTTTAGGGTAAGTCATTCTAAGACAAAGCATAAGAGCCGCTACACGCATTATGTAGCGGCTCTTACATTATCTTATCCAAGCCTGTTACGTTGTCCGCAAGCGGCTTTTTGACCTATTCCTTCGTTTCTAACATTCTCTGAAGCGCAAACATCACACCGATCTTTCCGCTCTCATACGTTAATCCACCCTGCATATACACCGTATAGGGGGCTACACACGGACCATCGGCAGACAGCTCGATGGAGGAGCCCTGTGTAAAGGCACCCGCCGCCATAATGACCGGAACCGCATAGCCCGGCATTTGCCACGGCTCGGGTGTGACATGGGAATCGACCGGAGCCCCCTCCTGAATGCCGCGGCAGAACGCTAACAGGTTCTTTTCCGAGCCAAGCGACACGGTCTGAATGATGCAATGCCGCTCTTCGTCCGATGCCGGACAGACCGCAAAGCCTTCGTTTTCAAACACCTTTGCCGCAAGAACGGCGGTCTTTAGGCTCTGCGCCACGGTATGCGGCGCGTAAAACAGTCCCTTATACATATTTTTGGTTTGACCAAGCGTTGCACCGCCCTCGGCACCAATGCCCGGACAGGACAAGCGATAGGAGCAAAGCTCCACGGCTTTGGCACTTCCGGCAAGATAGCCGCCCGTTTCTGCCATGCCGCCGCCCGGATTCTTGATGAGCGAGCCCATGGCAAGGTCGGCACCATAATAGGTCGGTTCGTGCTCATCACAGAATTCGCCATAGCAGTTATCCACGATAACAAATACCTCCGGTCGAACCGCTTTTGCCGCCTTGACCACCTCTCCGATCTCGGCAGCCGACAGCGTTTTACGCACGGCATAGCCTTTAGAACGCTGGATAAACACGACCTTGACCGAGGGTTCCTTTTTAAGATAAGCGCACATAGCCTCGACATCAACCGAACCATTTGCAGCTAACGCCTGCTCGGCATATCGAACGCCAAAATCAGCAAGCGACCCATTGCCGCTCTCTCCCCGGATGCCAATGACCTCCTCCAAGGTATCATACGGCTTTCCAGTAACCGAAAACAGGGTATCACCCGGACGAAGCAGTCCAAAAAGACCGATGGCAAGGGTCTGGGTGCCGCTGATGATGGTATGGCGCACAAGGGCAGCTTCGCATTCAAACACATCCGCGTAAATGGCTTCCAATTCATCCCGTCCACGGTCGTTATAGCCATAGCCACTGGACGGCATAAAATAGCTTTCGGCGACCTGATGCTTACGAAATGCCGCCATGACCTTTTTCTGGTTTTCGAAGGCGATGCGGTCGATACGGTCAAACGCGCCGCTTTGGTGCAGAGCGTTCTCTGCAAGATCGATGCGTTGTTCCACGGTGAGCTTATGATTATTCATGCTATGATTCTCCTGTTTTTGGATTCTTTTTTATTGTGGAAGCTTTTTCAAAAGGACAGCCGCCTTGAGCAGCGCTGTCTGGGTCTTTGCGTCTTTGATCTCGCCGGAAAGCACCATATTCAGAGCCTGCGAAAACGGGATCTTCTCAACATTCAAAAACTCATCCTCATCCGGCGTGGCGTCTCCATAGCTTAATTGCGTTGCTAAATACATATAAATGATCTCACCGCAATAGCCCGGCGAGGGATACAGCTCGCCAAGGGCTGTATACTGCCCTGCCTCGGCTCCGACCTCCTCCTTGAGTTCCCGTTTTCCGCACTCCAACGGGCTCTCCGCGCCATGGTCACGTTTGCCAGCCGGGATCTCAAGCACCACCTCTTTATAGGGGTAACGAAACTGGCGCACAAAAATGACCTCGTCCTTATCCGTCAAGGGCAGTACACACACGCCGCCAGAATGCTCCACGACCTCGCGCGTGCCGGTGTGTCCATTGGGCAATTCGATCTCATCGCGTCGGACAGAAATGATCTTACCCTTATAAATATATTCTTCTTTTAAAGTTTTTTCGATAAGCTCCATTCATTTTTCTCCTTTATAGCTTCTCATTATCATAATCAAAATCGGGAATATACGTCCCTTCTGCGCTGGAACGCGCCTGGGTAAAGCCGATGCAAAAACCAAGCGAGGCGGCATAGTTAGTCACGCGCCGATACTCTAATGTTGTCGTCCGGCGACCAAGCTCGGGATATTTTGCGCAGTCCGGCATGGGGGTATACTGGCTCATCAAGCTGATTGCAAAGCGTTTCACGTCATAGTGTTCAGAGATGCAGTCTAACAGCTTCACACTGTCACGCGACCGTGTGGGCAGCACCAAATGACGCGTCAAAACGCCGCGTGTCATATGTCCTTGCCCATCGAACGAAGCGTATCCGACCATGTCATACATCGTTTCAAGGGCACGAAAGGCGACCTCGAAATAATCCGGCGCAAGGGAATAGCGTGCGCTCACCTCGGATGAATAGTATTTCAAATCGGGTAAAAAGATATCCACATAGCCATCTAACATTCGCAGCGTTTCCGGCTTTTCATAGCCGCCGCAATTATAGACGACCGGGATAGTCAGACGGTCACGCACACGCTCCAAGGCACGAACGATCGAATCGGTATAATGAGTAGGGGTGACCAAATTGATATTGACAGCCCCCTTATCCTGCAAGCGCAAAAACTCATCGGCGAGTATCTCGACTGAAACGGCTTTTCCCTTTGCAGCACGCGAGATGGCATGATTCTGACAGAACACACATCCCAGCGGACAACCGGAAAAAAAGACTGTTCCGCTCCCGGCTCCATAGGAAATACACGGCTCCTCCCAGGCATGAAGCCCCACGCGTGCAAGAAGGATATCCTTTGGCGCACGGCAGAAGCCTTTTGTCTGAGAGCGGTCGATGTTGCAGGAGCGTGGGCAGAGGGTACAAGCAATGGGCAAATAGAACGCTCCTTTGTTTTTCTTTCATTATATCATATTTTTGGAAATTTGCAAGACCCAGTTCGCATGATTGGGTTATTTTCTGCGAAGCCGAAGTTCCATCGCTCGTCCGAAGGGTGGTGGAACGATCTTT
>CAZAWG010000130.1:0-4978 GCA_964488785.1 uncultured Oscillospiraceae bacterium
ATGCGAAAAAATATGATATAATGCAAAGTGAAGAGAACCAAAGGGCGAACCAAGAGCGCAGATCGCCGTTTCAAGCAGTAAGCCCCGGCGCAAGCTGCGGCCAATCGATCATCTTTTTGCGAAAGCAACAGGAAAGGAGTTTTATTATGAAAAAGAATGTTCTCAGGACACTTGCCTTGTGTATGGCGATTGTGTTCTGTGCGCTGTCTGTCTGCGCACAGATTAAGCTGTCCGCAGATGCAACGACCGATATCCAGGAAAGCATCGATGCGACCGTGCTGCTCTCCGGACAGAGTGTCATCGGGAATGCACCCATTAAAGGCATCCTGTTTGCCGCCGGATACGATGTAAACGCTGGTGGGAGCAGTGAATACACGTTTGCCGCCGGGTATAATGTAGATGTCGGCGGAAACGTCGAAAACGATGCATTCCTTGCCGGGTATAACGTGAGCATTTCCGGCCGTGTGGCGCGGGATGTGTGCGCCGCAGGGTATAGCCTGTCGGTGTCCGGCCATATCGGACGGGACTTGAATGCCTGTGCCGGGTCGGTCAACATCTCCGGTACGGTCATGGGGGACGTCTACATAGACGCAGATACCATCGTCATTGCCGAGGATGCAAGCATCGGCGGTACGCTCCGGTATAACGACGATGCCAACATCCAGGCTCCGGCAAACGTGCTGCGTTCGGCTGTCGTCTATGAAGGCTCGGATACCGAGGAAGCCATCGAGGAAGGTATAGAGGACATCGGAGAAACGCTTTCGGCGGCATTGGTCGTAGGGAAAGTGCTTTCGACGGTCAGCAGCTATGTGGGGCTCGTGCTTGTGGCGTTCTTACTTTTATGGCTGACACCGCTGTGGAAAACGGTGGATAAGCGCTATGAGGGCGCGACGTTTGGAAAATATGCCGCCGCCTTTGGTATCGGCTTTGCTGCACTCATCTGTATACCCATCGTTGCACTCTTGCTTCTGATCTCCGGGGTGGGGGCAAGACTTGCGCTTCTCTTGGTATTTGCTTATGCCGCCGTCTGCACGGTCGCTCCGGCTGTATTTGCATGGGTGCTTGGCGAACTGTTCTGGCGCAGGGCGCTGCATAAGGGCACCTGCTATCCGGCGGAGCTTGCCATCGGTCTTGCTTTTTGGAAGCTTTTGTCGCTCATTCCGGGACTATCGTTTGTGGCCGGACTGGTCGCTATCCCCTTCGGCTTTGGTTCGCTCGTGCTTCTGTTAGAGAATAAGAAGCAGGCACCGAAGGATCTTCCGACCGAACCGACCGAACCGACCGCGCCTGTCGCATAGGATAACCCATCCCAAAAATCCGTTTCACTATTTATAAAGAGGTATTGTTTGAAAAATGTTCTTTTGACCTTGGAGAGTGTGCTGTGACCGAGAGGTTCGGCAAATCCACTTTCCGCCGTTCCTCTCGGAGTGTAGGCACACATTTTCGGAGGAATGAATATGAAATATCAGAAACCATCCAAATCGTCCGGACGCGCCGGAACCGCTGACCCCATGAATGCTCCCACGACCGGATATTACCGCTCCCACCCCTGTACCGAGGCGTTCACCTGCCGTCATTGCGGACGGCTCGTCACGCCGGAAAATGCCGGAACACAGCATCGGAACCATTGTCCCTATTGCCTATACAGCCTGCATTTAGATAATACGCCGGGGGACAGGGCATCGGAGTGTGCAGGCCTTATGGAGCCGATCGCTGTGTGGGTAAGAACCGGCGGCGAATGGGCACTCGTTCACCGGTGTAAGACGTGCGGCGTGCTTCATGCAAATCGCATAGCGGCGGATGATCATGCGATAAGTCTTGCAGGTCTTGCCTTAAAGCCCTTGTGTGAGCCGCCGTTCCCATGGGAGAGCCTCGTGGGGATGGAGGGCGTAGCTACAGAATAAACGCACCGTTTGGTTGGCTGCGAATTTCCCTTAACGCGATAAAAAAAGTGGGCGAACCCACATATGGGAGCCGCCCTGTAGAAAATGCGAAAAGAAAGAAGAAAAGCAGGAACTGCAAAAACAGCAGTCCCTGCTTTTTTATCGCTTCAGGCTTTTCAAGAACGCCTTTCGCTCCTCCGGTATACACCGGCTCTCCCGCGCCTTCTGGATCGCCTTGTTGTGCGTTTTCACATCCAGCCGGTTCTCTAAGAAAAACGGGAGTGTTTTTTCATATTGCTTGGTGAGTGCTGTGGCAAAAAACCATGCCACCATCATGTGAAGATAGTATTCTTCTGTCGGCACAGCGGCAGCAAGGGCAAGATATTCCTCTTTAAAGCGCTCCTCCAAATAATACCGCATGAGCATATTTAACCCAAACCGCACGGTGTAGGTGTGAGTGGAGACAAGCCAGGCACAAATTTCGGGTAGCAAAGCATCGGCACGCTTTTTAAACACGCGCGGCGAAAACATATCGCAGGTCGCCCAGTTGTCGATGTACGGCAAAAAGGCAGTCGTTTCCCGTAGGGCACACGCATAGTCGCTCATGCGCTCGATCAAAAAGGCGTGAAGATTGTTCTCTTCATAATAGGTGTGTGGAAGCCGGCGCAAAAAGGCATATGCTTCCGGTCGATGAGAAAACTCGGAGGCAAAGCGCCGCAGCACCGGTGTGCGCACACCTAAAATGTGTTCTTTGGGAACGTTCGGGATAAGAGACGCATGAAAATCACGATACGCCGGGTCAGCAAGTGCAACAAGCTCTGCAAGCGGCGAAGCCTCGGTTGCGGAAAAAGGCTCCATCCCGTTTCACGCTCCTTTTAAACCATGAGCTGGTAATTGTCAATGCTTAGCATCCGACCGAACTTTTTTCCGACCTCTTTGAGCGTGCCACAGTAGGTAAAGCCGAAACGCTTGTGTAGCGCAAGGCTGGCTTCGTTTTCCGAGGTGATCACCGAAACGACCGTGTGAATGCTCTCATCCTCACGCGCCATGCATAGTATGGCTTCCATCAAACGCGTGGCGATCCCCCTACGGCGGTGCGTGTGTGCCACATAGACCGACAGCTCCACCGTTGTCCGATAGGAATCCTTCGGACGATAGTCCGAAAGCGATGCATAGCCGGCCACAGTGCCATCATCGGTGATGGCTACGATGAGCGGATGGTTTCCGATGTTGTGTTCCTCGAACCATTTCTGTCGCTGGGCAAGGGAGTGGGGGAGACAGTCAAAGGTGGCAACGCCGTTCAAGACCTCATAATTGTAGATATCCAAAAGCGCCGGAAGATCGTCCGGATGTGCTGTGCGAATATGCATTTTTACTTGGTACCGCCCGGAATGCTGATACCCTTGGCATCGCAGAGGGAGTGGATCTTGGCGGTCGGGTCGAGCATCAGGCTGACCGACTTGTTGATGTTGACCGCTTCAATGTAGTAGGCAATGTACTTTAAGACATTGACCTCCTTAAACCATTCGCGCGAAAGGGCTGTGTCGGAGTTGTATACGGAATTGGTGGCATAAATGCGGTCAAACTTGCCATCGGCATAGTATTTGTCCACCGTGTCGAAGCCGTTGCAGAATAAGCCAAAGGTGAAGAAGCCAAAAATGCGCTTTGCACCCATACCCTTTAATTTGTCAAGTACATGGAAGAAGGATTCACCGGAGGAAAGAATATCGTCAACCACGATGATGTCCTTGCCCTCAACATTCTCGCCGAGGTATTCATGCGCCACGATGGGATTCTTGCCGTTGACGACTGTTGTGTAGTCGCGGCGCTTGTAGAACATACTGAGCTGTATGCCAAGCACGGAGGAATAGTACATACCGCGCGACAACGCGCCTTCATCCGGCGAAACGATCACTGTGTTCTTCAAATCGAAATCCTTTTCGGTGTTCATAAAGGCCTTGATCATCTGGTAGGTGGGCATGAGATTATCGAAGCCCTCAAGCGGGATAGCGTTGCGTACACGGTCGTCGTGCGCGTCAAAGGTCATCACGTTTTCAACGCCTAATTCGACAAGCTCATGTAACATGAACGAGCAGTCAAGCGATTCACGCGCTGTACGGCGATGCTGACGGCTTTCGTAAAGCATCGGCATGATAAGAGAAATGCGCGCTGCCTTACCACTGATGGCCGAAATGATGCGCTTTGCGTCCTGATAATGGTCATCCGGGCTCATGGGGACCTCCATACCGTACATTTTGTAGGTTTTGCTGTAGTTGAAGCAGTCCGCAACGATAAAAACGTCCTTGCCGCGTACCGATTCGTTGAGCATACATTTGGCTTCACCCGTGCCAAAGCGCGGAAATTGAGCTTCAATGATGTAGTGCGGTTCCTCCTTGCGCCATTCGCCGATGTACTTTTCAATGCGACGGCACATTTTTTCGGTTCCGCGTGTACCAATGATGGCAAGTGGACTGAACGCAACTTCCTTTGATAAATCCTGCATGATTCTTTCCTCCGTTAACCGTGAATTGTGGCATACTTAATACAGTTATATTTTACCACGATTCCGTGGCGCTGTCAATATATAGGCGGTTTTGTCGAACAATTTGGTCGGATTATACAAAATGCAGAAGCTTTTTTGGATATTTTCAACGGCTTTTTCCCAAGAAGCTTCCAAAAGCCTTTTTGTCAAAAAGTAAACAATTGTAAAAATCCTGTTTTTTCAAAAAAACGGTTGACTTTCTGCTTCTTTTTTTATATAATATAAGGTATTAGGTCAATAACAATAAAAGGAAAGGATCAGATCCATGCAGAATACCAAACAGGTAACCGTATCAAGCGAAGGCTTGAAAAAGCTCCAGGAAGAGCTGGAATATTTAAAAACCACCAAACGAAAAGAAGTTGCGGAAGCCATTAAAACCGCACGTGCTTTCGGTGACCTTTCTGAAAACAGCGAATACGATGAAGCTAAAAACGAGCAGGCCGCCGTGGAACAGCGTATTGCCGATATCGAAGCGATGCTCAAAAATATCAAAGTCATAAACGAGCATGAGGTTAAGACCGATACCGTTAGTGTTGGTACGACTGTTAAGGTG
>CAZAWG010000131.1:0-4974 GCA_964488785.1 uncultured Oscillospiraceae bacterium
CGAACGGGCAGTCCGGCAAGCTCAACCCGATTTTGACATCACGAAGGTCAGCCTGTCGGACGAAAAGACGTATCGGCTCATCGGCTCCGGCAGGACGGATGGCGTGTTTCAGTTGGAATCGGGCGGCATGAAAAGCCTTCTTATGCGCATGAAGCCGGAAAGCGTGGAGGATATCACCGCCGCCATTTCGCTGTATCGTCCTGGCCCGATGGAAAGCATTCCGAAATATCTGGAAAACCGCAAGCACCCTGAAAGCATACAGTATGCCGTGCCGCAGCTGGCCGATATTCTGGAGGTCACCAACGGCTGTATCGTCTACCAGGAGCAGGTCATGCAGATCTTCCGTACACTGGCCGGGTATTCCTATGGTCGCGCCGATATCGTGCGCCGCGCTATGAGCAAGAAAAAGACCGAGGTCATGGCGCGTGAGCGCGAATATTTCCTGTACGGCAAAAAACGCGAGGATGGAACGCTCGAATGCGAGGGCGCGTTAGCAAGAGGCGTGCCGGAGCAAGCGGCGGTGGCGCTGTATGACCAGATGAGCGAATTTGCCAAATATGCCTTTAATAAATCACACGCCGCCTGCTATGCTTTTTTGTCCTATCGAACAGCCTATCTGAAAGCCCATTATCCCAAGGAGTATCTGTGCGCATTGTTGGACAGTGTGCTTGAAAATACCGCAAAGGTCGCTTTTTATATCGAGGAATGCAAGGGCTTAGGCATTGGCATTCTGCCACCGGACATCAATAAGAGCGTTTCGCGCTTCCGCGTCGAGGGGGAAAGCATCCGCTTTGGCTTGTTGGCGGTCAAGGGCGTGGGGCAGAGCTTCATCGAGACGGTTTTGCGGGAACGGGAAAAGGGTGCCTTCACCTCTTTGGAGGACTTTTTGGTGCGTATGCCGCAGGGCGAGATAAATAAGCATATGTTAGAGAGCCTGATCAAAAGCGGCGCGTTCGACTGCTTTGGAAAAAAGCGCAGTCAGCTGTATGCCGTATACGAAACAGCCGCTGAAACGGTCGCACGACGCAACCGCATGAATGTGTCGGGACAATACGATATGTTTTCGGCACTTGCCGGTGATGGCACCGGACAGGCTTTTCAGGCACTGCACATTGATTATCCGGACATCCCCGAATGGGATGTGTTGGAGCGCTTGAGCGGCGAAAAGGCGGTCAGCGGCATTTATTTGACCGGACATCCGTTAGAGCGCTACAGCGAAACGGCACGCGCCATGAACGCGGTGTCCAGCGCCGATATTGCCGCTTCGGCAAATCCTGCACAGGGCGAGCTGCCGCCATTAAAGGAACACGACAGCGTGACCTTTTTAGGATTAGTGACCGCCAAAAAGGTCACCTCCTCCAAAAGCGGAAAGCGTATGGCGTTTGTGACGTTGGAGGATGAATGCGGAAGCGTGGAGGCCATTCTGTTTCCACAGCTGTTCGAAACGTTGAACGCTGTGCTGGAGCTTGGAAAGGCTGCCGCTGTCACGGGTGAGCTGTCCTTCAAGGACAGCGAGGAGCAGGAGGATGACGGCGAAATGCGGCGCGAGGGCAAGGTGCTTGTCAAGCGTGCCGTGCCGGTTACGGAAAACGGGAAGCATCCTCTTTCCGGGTATGACAAGGCAGAGGTAGAGGCAGATACCGCTTCTCCCGGAAAATTTACGGTGCGCTTTTCACGCCCCGGTGCAACCGCACAACCGAACGCTCCGGCGGCTCCGGAAAAGAAGCAGACACCGGCTCTG
Source organism: uncultured Oscillospiraceae bacterium (assembly GCA_964488785.1). Lineage (GTDB taxonomy): Bacteria > Bacillota > Clostridia > Oscillospirales > CAG-382 > UMGS882. Next base: position 1,742 of record CAZAWG010000131.1, read on the forward strand.
CCGCCACTTGTGGATGCTTCCGGCAAAACGCTGTGTCTGTATCTGCGCTTGGAGAACGAAGAAAATGCCGCTTTTATGCGCGTGCGGCGTTTGTTGGAAATATTTGAATATGGAACAACACCGGTATTTTTGCATTTCTCCGAAAGCGGAAAAACGCTGCGGCTTTCCGGAAAAGGGGTGGCACTCACTCCGACCATGATGGCACTTTTAGCGGAAATATTGGGCGCGGAGAACGTCAAAACGGCGTACCGAGCGGTGAATGCATGAACGTAAATGTGAATAAGTGGTAGTTTATCTTCGCTGTTTTTGCAAAATAAGTGCATATTCCACTGAATATTCTGTATATTCTGCCAAAATTGCAAAAAAGGCTTGACAAATCCAAAATAAAAGCTATAATGGAATATGCGAAATCCTGAAAATATTAAAAAGAGGTAAAAGACAATGAAAAAGTTTTTAGCAGTACTCCTGTCGGCCATGATGATGGTCGCTGTTGTTGGCTGTGCCAATAACACAAATAACGATGTACAGAAGCCCGATGCCGATGTCCAGACTCCGGCAGGCGATGAGCAGAACGCTGATGACGAGCAGAACGTCGAAGATGTCGCTGATGACAACGAGATCGTTATGGCTACCAACGCTTTCTTCCAGCCGTATGAATTCTATGAAGGCGACAAGATCGTCGGTATCGATGCCGAGATCGCTGAAGCCATTGCTGCAAAGTTAGGCAAGACCCTTCGCATTGAAGATATGCACTTTGATTCCATCCTCACCGCTGTTCAGCAGGGCTCTGTTGATTTCGGTATGGCCGGCATGACCATCACCGAAGAGAGACTGGAAAGCGTTGATTTCACCTCCAGCTATGCTACCGGCGTTCAGTCCATCATCGTAAAAGAGGGTTCTCCCATCACGTCGGTCGATGACCTGTATGCAGATGACGCTACCTATAAGGTAGGCGTTCAGCTCGGCACCACCGGTGATAACTATTGCACCGGTGATTTCGGTACCGACCGCGTTATTCAGTTCTCCAACGGCAACGAGGCTGCTCTTGCACTTGTTGGCGGTTCGGTTGACTGCGTTATCATCGATAACGAGCCGGCAAAGGCTCTGGCTGCTGCCAACGAAGGCTTGACCCTTCTTGAAACTTCCTATGCTGACGAGGATTATGCTATTTGCGTAGCTAAGAGCAACACCGAGCTGCTTGACGCGCTCAATGCTGCTATCGATGAGCTGACCGCAGATGGTACCATCGATGCCATCATCGCAAAGTACATCAAGTAATTCGCTGTACATAACAATTTTATAATCAGACAAAAAGCGGGAATGGAAACATTCCCGCTTGCAGTATACGGAGAAAAACATGGTCAAAAACAAAAAGAAACGTAAGCTATATGCGCTTTTGGTCGTAGTCGTTTGCCTGTGTGCCTTTGTGGGCGGAACGCTTATCGCGCAGAAAATGGCAGGTACGGTATCGCGTGAGCCAACCCTCGAAGAGGTTCAGACGCTCATCGATGAAACGCTTGCGACCCTTCCGAAAAGCGTGGCGACCGGCGCAAAATACATCGTGGAAAATACCGATGTGACGGTGGAGGCTGTCACATTAGGCTCCGAAAAGAATGTGATCGCGACCTGTTCGTATCAAACCAAAAATGTGCTTGATACGGTAAAAGAGCATATGCTCGATTACATTGGCGAGGCGTATGCGCTTTATGTTAGCAATAACGATGCCGGGGTCAAGACCAATGCGACCAAGGTCAAGCTGTTGGTCACGGAGTCCTTTGAAGCAGATCTCGATACTGCGAAAACACTGAGCGGTCAGATAGAGCTAAATCTATATGAAATACAAAACGGCGATTTTTCGCTGTATTTGTCGGATGAAACGGTCAATACCCTGTTCGGTGGACTGTTGGAAGCAAAGACCATCATCGAAAGCACCGATACGGCGACCTATAAAGGCGAAGAGGTTTCGATCGCAAACAAAAACACCCTGCGTACCGGTATCAAGGATTGCGTGGCGCTAAACAATTACGACAGCACAAAGCCCGATACCTCCATTGCCGTTATTCGGGCATGGAATTCCATTAAAAATGAATTTCACCGTAACTTTATCGTCAATAACCAGTGGCACTACTTAGCCAAAGGCCTTTTATCTACCCTTGGTCTGACGCTCTGCTCGGTACTTTTGGGAATTTTGATCGGCTTTATCGTGGCCGTCGTGCGTGTGACCCATGAAAAGACCGGCAAGGTCGGTGTTCTCTCCGACATTTGCCAGCTCTATGTTACGGTCATTCGCGGCATTCCGCTTATGATCCAGCTTATGATCATGTACTTCGTCATTCTGCTTCCGCTCGGCGTGGGTAAATTCCCTGCCGCTGTGCTGTGCTTCGGCATCAATTCCGGCGCTTACGTTTCGGAGATCGTGCGCGGCGGTATCATGTCCATTGATAACGGACAGACCGAGGCCGGTCGCAGTCTTGGCTTTAACTATTTGAAAACTATGTATTATATCGTGGTTCCGCAGGCGTTTAAGGCGGTGCTTCCGTCGCTTGCCAACGAATTTATCGCGCTGTTAAAGGAAACCTCCATTGCCTTCTATATCGGCGTGGCCGACCTGACGCTCGGGGGCTTAAAGATCCGCTCGATCACCTACAGCAACTTCATGCCGCTCATTGCGGTGGCTCTTATCTATTTGGTGGTCGTGCTGGGACTGTCTAAATGCGTATCCATTCTCGAAAGGAGGTTGAGAAAAGGTGATAACCGTTAAAAACCTGTATAAGGATTTCGGCGAGAACGGCGAGATCAAGGTTCTGAAGGGCGTGGACGAACACATCGCTAAGGGCGAAAAGGTGGTTGTCATCGGTCCGTCCGGAAGCGGAAAATCCACGTTTTTGCGCTGTCTCAACCGCTTGGAGGAGCCGACCTCCGGAGAGATCTATTTTGAAGATCAGCTCATCACCTCCCCTAAATGCAACATCGATAAGCTGCGCATGAAAATGGGCATGGTGTTCCAGCACTTCAATTTGTTCCCCCATTTGTCGATTATGGATAATATCACACTTGCTCCCATCAAGCTCTTGAAAATGAGCAAAGCGGAAGCGCAGGCAAACGCCATGAAGCTGCTTGAGCGCGTGGGACTTCCGGATAAAGCACACGCTTTCCCCGGACAGCTGTCCGGCGGACAGAAGCAGCGTATCGCCATAGCGCGCAGTCTTGCCATGAATCCGGATGTGATGCTG
>CAZAWG010000132.1:0-4946 GCA_964488785.1 uncultured Oscillospiraceae bacterium
GGATATTATGTTTTGAATAATGACCGCGTTATTATTTTGAGTAACGGAAAAATATTGATACCCATAGCTCAACACACGTATGCAAATGGTTTTTACGGTCCGGGAAAAGTTTTTATGTGTGCCTCTGACGATGAAGGAGAAAGCTGGTATAAAATTTCAGATGATATTAAAATAGACCGCACGGAATGTAAACGAAGAAGTTTTTATGCAATTTCCAACTTTATGGAACCGGGCATTGTTCAGCTAGAAAATGGAACAATTTGGTGTTATATCCGTACAGACTTAGGCAGGCAGTATGAGAGCTTTTCCGATGATTTCGGAAATCGCCGCGCAGGTCGGCTTCAACAGCTTCAGCTATTACAGCAAGATATTTAAAAAGCATACAGGGATGACCCCATCAGCATACCGAAAAACACTTGTTACATAAAACGCTTGAATTTCTGCCTTTCTGGTGGTATTCTTTTATCGTTATCTTTACTACTGCAAAGGCTTCGGAGGAAATCACAATATGCAAATTTTCGTCACCCTTCTTGTCACTTTTTTTGCCGGCATGGGTGCCGGTCTTGGGACAGGCTTTGCCGGCATGAGTGCCGCCGCTGTCATCAGTCCGATGCTCATCACCTTTTTGCACATCGATCCCTATATGGCGGTCGGCATCGCGCTCGCCTCGGATGTATTAGCCAGCGCTGTCTCGGCATACACCTATCACAAAAACAGGAACTTGGACATTCAAAACGGACTCATCATGATGGCAAGTGTACTCATCTTTACCACCATCGGAAGCTATTTGGCAAGCCTTGTTCCTTCGACTACGATGGGCTCGTTCTCGGTATTCATGACCTTCCTTCTTGGCATTAAATTCATCGTCCGTCCGGTCATGACCACCAAGGAAGCCATGGGACAGACCTCGGCGAAGAAGCGTGCGCTCCAGTCGGTCGTATGCGGCAGCTTCATTGGGTGCATCTGTGGCTTTATCGGTGCGGGCGGTGGTATGATGATGCTACTTATCTTGACGAGTGTTCTGCGCTACGAATTGAAAACAGCGGTGGGCACCAGTGTGTTCATCATGACCTTCACGGCGCTGACCGGGGCAGTTTCGCATTTTGTCCTTGGCGGTGCGCCGGATATGCTCGTACTCGTGCTTTGCGTGTTGTTCACGCTTTTATGGGCACGCATTGCGGCAGTCTTTGCCAACAAGGCAAAACCGGAAACGCTCAACCGGGCTACAGGCGTGGTGCTTGTGGTGTTGGGGCTCGTGATCATGACATTTAATCTGTTTGAATAATAAAAAAGCTATACTGTCTCCGGACTAAGTTTATGAAAACAAGCGTATGCAGCAATGAAACAATCCGCTTTCAGCGTCAACGGCTGTCCTTTTCCAAAAACGAAGTCTCCCGAAAACGTTTTTTCCGGTTTCGGGAGTCTTTTTTTGCTTCTATATTCTGAGGGGCAACAGCCCCTTTATTCCTTATGCCAATTCGACCAACATACACGTAAGTATCTTGACCGACTCCAAAAGTGCCTCGATGCAGATATGCTCATCCGCCTGATGTGCCCCACCGTGCCCTTCCGGCATTCCCTCCGGCAGCTTGCGCTTATATTCTGCGCGCGTGCCAACCGAATAGGCGTTCTGCAAGTGTCGCGCATAGGTGCCGCCGCCCATGGTAAAGGGTGCAGCGTTTAGGTCACCCGACAGGGAACGGTAGACCTCCAACAGCTTTTTCCCTGTATCTCCTGCCGGGTCAAGCAAGAAGCCGGCGCTCTTTTTTTCCACGCAGATCGACCAATGTGCATCGGTTTTGTGTACGACCGTATCGACCAATTCATCGCAGGTTTTTGTCATGCCAAAACGCACATCGAAGCTCAGTGACATATGTCCGTTTTTTGTGTACACGATGCCGTTTGCCGCCGTGAGAGCGCCAAGGTCATCCGAAAAAGCGATGCCTAAGGTCTCCCCTCTTGTATCGGCAAGGAGGCAAGCCGTCTGGACATAGATACTCCGGTCGGCGGCACTTAACGTCTCGCAGGTACTAAGCGCTTCGGACAGCACAAGCATGGCATTAAGGGAGGTTTCCGGGTGGGCGGCATGGGAAGCGATGCCTGTTGCTTCGACAACGATCTCTTTTCCGGACGCACGGGTCGAAACGGCGAGCCGCGCATTGGAAGAAGCGAGTGCTTCCAACGCTTGAAGCAATCCCGGCTTTTCGTGAAGCACCGCTGTAGCACGGTCGAGCACGATATTTGCGGCGCTGCCACCGCTTATCTCGATGGTATCGATAAAGGCGGTCTTATTTTCCAGATAAAAGTTCAGAATGCTCCGTTCCCCATAGCTGAACGGATAGCCGCCATCCGGCACGATGGACACCTCCGGCTGGGGTTCCTTTTGGGCAAAGGCTTGGATATCCTTCATGCCTGTCTCCTCGTTGGAACCGGTGAAAAGCACCAATCTCCCATCGAACGGGAGTGCCAGCTCACGGATCATTTTTGCAGCGTACAGCGAGGCAAGCACGCCGGATTTGTTGTCGCTACAGCCACGTCCGAACACGAATTCTTCGGTCACGCGCGGCTCAAACGGTGCGCAGAACGTCCATTCTGCCGGGTTCACCGGCACGACATCGGCATGGGCATACACACCGATGCTTTTTTCACCGGAGCCATAATAGGCAAGCGCATAGCCGTCCTCGAAAGCCGGCTTTGTCTCAAAGCCGTTTTGGCGATAGAGTGCTTCCACGCTTTTGAGCGCTTCGGCGCACGCGGCACCGAAGGGAGCATCCGGCTCTGGCTCCTCCTTCATGCTGGGGATACGGGATAATGTGACTAAGGTTTGCACCATTTCTTCACGATGTGCAGCGAGGTACGCATCGATTTGGGAAAGGTCGGATGGATCAAGCTTCATAAAAGGCTCCTCCTCTGCTATTTTTTGAAAAGAGCCGACAACGGATACCGTGTCGGCTCTTGTTACAAGCGTATGTGCTTAGATATTCTTCACCAATTCATAGGTATCTCTTGCGATCATCAATTCCTCATTGGTGGGGATAACGAGCATACGAACCTTTGCATCGGCGGTGGAGATATCGTATTCATCCGAAGTGCGGAACGCCTTCTTATTGATCTCTTCGTCTACGCTTACGCCCATGAATGCGAGGTTCTTTCCTACGCGTGTACGATACTGCGGATTGTTCTCGCCGATACCGCCGGTAAACACGATGGCATCCACGCCGCCCATAGCGGCAGCATAGCCGCCGATATACTTGGTGATCTGATGGACAAGCATATTTTCGACAAGCTGATAGCGCTTATTGCCTTCCTTCGCGCCCTGCTCGATATCGCGGTTATCGCTGGTGACCTGGGTAACACCCAGCATACCGGACTTTTTGTTGAGCATGGTATCGATATCCTTAGCGCTCATATGCTCCTTTTCCATAAGGAACGGGATGATCGCCGGGTCGATGGAGCCGGAGCGCGTACCCATCATAAGGCCATCCAAAGGCGTTACGCCCATGGTGGTATCGAAGCTCTTACCGCCCTTGACGGCCGTGATGGACGAGCCGTTGCCGAGGTGGCAGGTGACGATATTGATATCCTCCGGCTTCTTACCGAGCATAGCGGCGGCACGAGCCGTCACATAGCGGTGAGAGGTGCCATGGAAGCCATAGCGGCGGAGCTTATACTTTTCATAGTATTCATAGGGGATCGGGTAGAGATAGGCATAGTCCGGCATGGTCTGATGGAAGCCGGTATCGAATACGCCGACCTGCGGAATATTACCGATGATCTCGGTGCAGGCACGAATACCGGTGAGGTTTGCCGGGTTATGAAGCGGACTGAGCTCGCTGCACTCCTTGAGTGCTTCGATGATCTCATCGGTGATGATGACCGAGCCGGAGAACTTTTCGCCGCCATGCACCACGCGGTGACCAACGGCGTTGATCTCGCTCATGGAAGAAATGACGCCATGCTCAGCGCAGGTGAGTGCGTCCACGATAAGCTTGATGCCTTCGCCATGATTAGGGATATCGACGGTTGCTTTGTACACATCGCCCTTGAAGTTTGTCTGCTTGAAGTTACCGCCCTCGATACCGATGCGGTCACACTGACCTTTTGCAAGGAGGGTTTCGTTTGTCATGTCGATCAGCTGATACTTGATTGAAGAGCTGCCGGCGTTGATGACCAATACTTTCATGTCTGTATTCCTCTCTTTTCAATATATGTAAATGTATATACGACGTTATTTTTTGAGTGCGATAGTCTCTTTTGCCTTTTGTGCAATAGCTTCGGGGGTAAAGCCGAATTCGACAAGCAGTTCTGTTGCCTTGCCGCTCTTGCCGAAGGTATCGTTTGTACCATGGCGCACGACCGGCACCGGAACGCTCTCACAGAGTGTTTCGCACACGGCGCTGCCCAGACCGCCGATGACATTATGCTCCTCGACCGTCAGCACACAGCCGGTCTTTTTTGCGGAATCGATGAGAAGCTCTCTATCGATCGGCTTGATGGAAGCCATATTAACAAGGCGTGCCGAGATTCCCTCGCTTTTAAGAAGCTCGACAGCGGCAAGTGCCATAGAGGTGCAAAGGCCGGTCGAAACGATGGTAACATCCGTTCCATCGGCAAGGAGCTGTCCTTTTCCGATCTCGAAGGTGAAGGTATCTTTATCGAAGATGGTTTCGACGGCCAGACGTCCGAAGCGCATATACACCGGGCCCTTATGGTCAAGAGCGGCCTTAACGACGGCTCTTGCTTCGGTCGCATCGGCAGGATTTAACACAACCATACCGGGAACCGAGCGCATAAGTGCCAGATCCTCTAAGCACTGATGGGTTGCGCCATCCTCGCCGACCGAGACACCGGCATGGGTCGCGCCGATCTTAACATTCAAATGCGGATAGCCGATGCTGTTACGCACCTGCTCAAAGGCACGTCCGGCGGCAAACATTGCAAACGAG
>CAZAWG010000133.1:0-4927 GCA_964488785.1 uncultured Oscillospiraceae bacterium
CTTAAATACGGTGCATGGAATTGAAAATATCCTCATGCATGGCCTGAATGATGAGATCGTTTTCTTTTCCGAGCGTGTTCATGGCGTCTACAAATTCGCCGAAATTGACGCCCTCCTCAAAGGCGACCAACATGATCATGGCGAAATATTCACCCACGACCGACTGCGAAATGTCGATGATATTGGCTCCGTATTCACTGCAACGTGTGCTGACCTTGGCAATGATGCCCTTTGCATCCTTGGCGGTCACGGTAATGACTGCTTTCATAGCATAGTTCCTTCCCTGTATTAAGATATTTTATTATAGCCTATATTGATACAATTTGCAAGACTTATTTCGTAAACTTATCTCTTTCTCACAGCTTCAACAGCCGCATAGCGTTCTCCCCTAAAATTTTCTTCTCGTCTTGCGCAGACAGCCCTAACAAACGAACCCCTTTTAGCGATTCGCTCGGTCGTTCCCATGGCGCATCACTGCCAAAAAGAATGTGGTCTGCTCCCATCTTTTCTACCAATGCACGAAGTGTCTGCACATCCGCTCGCGCCGCTGTGCGGGTCATGGAGGTGTCTAAATACAGATTTTCGTGTGCCGGAAGACCGCGAAGCGTTTCTTCCCACAGATCATAGCCGCCGAAATGCGCGGCGATGAAGGTGGTGTGTGGACAAAGACGACAAACCCGGTCAATGCGCGCAGGTCCCGTATGGATCGGCGTGTCAAACGCTGCATCGTGCCCGGAATGGAAGGAGACTAAAAGTCCTAACTGTCCGCATAGCTCAAAAACAGCAAGCGCTTCTTTGCAATCGAGATCAAAATTCTGATATTCCGGATGCAGCTTGATCCCACGAATACCGTTTTCCGCTAAAAAATGCAGCATTTCTTTCCATGTATCCGAGCCGGGAAAGACCGAGCCGAAAGGGATAAGTCTCTCTTTCACCATAAGACTGACCGCAAAACGGTTGACCGATGGCTCTTGGTGTGCATTAGTGGCGATGGACAGCACCACCGCCCGGTCAACGCCGCAGGCATCCATCCGTGACAGTAGAGAGTCCGCCGTTCCATCGTGCTGCGGCACAAGGCCGCTTGCCGAGGCCAGCTTTGCAATGGCACGGGGTGCCAGCGTATCCGGGAAGGCGTGGGTATGGAAATCAAGGATCATACCGATTCGCCTGCCCTCTCGCCTACAAAGGCGTTTTGTCGGTAGTGCTTTAAGCATTTGACGGTCTTATTGGGAGCAGACAGAACAAGAATATGCTTTTTCGCTCCATGTGTATACAGAAGCCCCAGCGCATAGGGGTCATCCTTTTTGCAGATGTACCGCATATCGGCGGACTGTCTTTGGTATTCCGCAAGGCGCGAAACCGGGAATACGGCAAGGATCTCCGAGGTCTTGAACTCGGTCACCTTTTTACGCACACGTGCGCCATATATTTTAGACAGCTCAAAGCTGCCGGTGGCGATGGTATATTCGTATTCGATCTTAGTAAATTGAAGTGCAAACCAGGCACAGAACACAAAGATCGCCGCCAACATAAAGCTGACCGCCGGGATGGTGCTGAGTGTCAACACAAGCATGGCAAGGGTCAGACAGATGGCAAGCGCCCAAATGCAAATGCGTGCCGCACGCACCTTACCGGTCGGGCTTACCGGGGTCAGATATTCACAATAGCCGGTCTGCAGCATATCGGCTTCGTATTTTGCCATGAATAACGCTCCTGTTCTTTGTAATGTTACATAAGCGGTGCCAAAAGCTTGAGAAAGCCGAAATACACACGGCGAAGAAGTGTTTTCTTCTTTAGCTCCTGCGGCTTGACTTCATGACTGATGGCAAAGGTATTTTCAAAATCGGCAAGGATATCCCCTGTAACCGGTGTGTCGTAAAAATAAGCGGCACATTCAAAATGCAGATACAAGCTGCGATAATCCAGATTGATGGTGCCCACCACCGCCTTGCGGTCATCGCTGATAAACAGCTTGGAATGCACAAAGCCGGGCGTGTACTCATATATACGCACACCGGCCGGAATAAGCTCGGCATAATGCGAACGCGCCAGAGCAAAGGCAGCCTTGTGGTCGGGGATATGCGGCAGGATCATGCGCACATCCACGCCGCGCTTGGCGGCATTTTGCAGAGCCGTGGTCATTTCGTTGTCCAAAATGAGATAGGGGGTCATGATGTACACATATTTCTCGGCGGTATTGATGATATCCATGTAGATCGTCTCGCCCACCTTTTCGCCGTCTAAGGGGCTATCGGCATAAGGAAGCACATAGCCGGTGCCGGAGACGGTCGAAGCGGCGGAAAACGCCAGATATTTTTCAAAATTCTCGGCTTCGGGCTGCTTGGAAGCGGCGTTCCACATCTGCAAGAACATGAGCGTGAAGCTGCGCACGGCATCTCCCTCTGTGCGCACAGCGCAGTCCTTCCAATGTCCAAAGCGTTCCTTGCGGTTGATGTATTCATCCGCCAGATTCACGCCGCCGGTGTAGGCGACCCTTCCGTCGATAACAGCGATCTTGCGGTGGTCACGGTTATTATAGTGGGTCGAAACGAAGGGCCTAAGCGGTGCAAACATCCGACACCGGATACCGTTCTTTGCCAAGCGTTTGGGGTAACCATAGGGAAGCAGTGTCACCGCACAGGTCCCATCGTATAGCACACGAACCTCCACACCCTCGCAAGCCTTGCGGTGCAGTACCTCTAAAATGCGCCCCCACATCTCGCCCTCATCGATGATGAAATATTCGAGAAAAATATAATGCTCTGCCTTTTCCAGCTCGTTCAGCAGATCTAACCAAAACGCTTCTCCATCCGCAAAATAGCGGCAAGGGCCGCCGCGAAAGATCGGATAGCCCGCCTTTTGACCGGCATAATGCGCAAGATTCGACAAGGTTCGGTTCTTTTCTTTTAGTTCGGCAAGAAGCGCCGGCTCAGTGTCCGTATAGCATTTGGTTTCATCCAACACACGCTGCAAACGCTTATGCATCACGATATGTCCAAGATCTGTCTCTACAAACAAATATAATAATGAGCCGAACACCGGAACGGTAAAGATCAGCACGATCCATGAAAGCTTGATGGTCGGATTGACACGCGTATTGGTAATATAAAATGCCATACACAGCGAAAGCAGTGTCAAGCTTCCATAAGCAAGCGACAGATAGCGTTCAAAATAGACAAATGCCAAAAACAGTCCCACAAATTGCAGAACCAGTAAAAAAATGATCACGCCGGTGCGTCCGAATAAAATGTGAAAAAAGCCGCGTTTGCTTTTGCGCCAAAGCTCACTTTCACCGCGCGGCTCATATGGGTCCTTTTTCATGACACAGCTCCGTTTCCACAGTCAATTCTGTCCCTTTTTCAGGAAAAAGTATAGCACATTTTTCGGTGCTTGTCAATCATCTGCGCTATTTTCCTTTAATGAGGTTGTGGTTTTGTCAATGATGTGAGACTCAAAAAAATCAAAAAAAGCAAAGAACTTAGAAAAATGCTTTTGCCGCCATAACAGACCTTTCATTTTTCACTTTTTCGAAAAATTCTGTTTCGCATATTTTCAGCGAAAATTTTTCGTTGTGCGGACTATTGACTTTTCTTTTTTGCTCTGCTATAATCAAAGCATACCTCAAATACGCGAATCGCGTTTCGAAAGGATGTTTATCATGAATCAGCTTTGTGTCAATTTTTCCAAAGAAACCGGTAAAATGAAGCCTATGCACGCCGTCAATAACGGCCCGGTCTATAAGTTCTCGTTAGACCAGCGTATCACCAATATCGACGCCTTCCGCGAGGCCGAAATTCCCTATGCCCGTACACACGATGCATCGTTCTTTTCTACATATGGCGGCGCTCATTCGGTGGATGTCCATGCCATCTTCCCGGATTTTGATAAAGATGTCAATGACCCGGCTTCCTACGACTTTACATTAACCGATGAGTATCTCAAGGTCATGACCTTTGCCGGTGTGAAGCCTTTTTACCGTCTTGGCTCCAAAATCGAGCATGAGATCAAAAAGTATGGTACGCTGCCACCGAAGGATAACCAGAAATGGGCTGAAATCTGCGAACATATCATCCGTCACTATACCGAGGGCTGGGCGGATGGCTTCCATTATGATATGGAATATTGGGAGATCTGGAATGAACCGGATCTCGTACCCGATGAGGCAAGCTATATCGACAAAAAATGCTGGGGCGGCACGCGCGTTGAGTTCTTTGAGCTGTTCCGCGTGGCAGCTACCCATTTGAAAAAGTGCTTCCCGCATTTGAAGATCGGCGGTCCTGCTTCGGTCTATCCGCTCTCGGAGTGGAACAATCTGTTTCTGCCCTATTTGAAGGAGCATAATGTGCCGCTTGATTTCTATTCCTGGCACACCTATACAACCGATCCGCACAACATTTTGAATTTGGAAAAGGAAACGCGCCAAATGCTCGACAAATACGGCTTCGAAAGCACTGAAAGCATTTTGAACGAGTGGAACTATGTACGCGGCTGGAACAATGATGCCTGGGTCTATTCTCTCAAGACCGAAAAAGGACTCAAGGGTGCTTCCTTCACCACGGCTGTTATGTGTGGAAGCCAATATCAGCCGCTCGATCTGCTTATGTACTACGATGCACGTCCCTGTGCCATGAACGGTTTATTTGCTACCGATATGGTCTGTGAACGCTTAAAGGGCTACTACCCCTTCCGTATGTTCAATGCGCTCGTCAAGTGTGGTATGTCGGTCGAGGCGACCTCGGATGACGATACGCTGTACGTCTGTGCCGCCAAGGGCGAGACTTCTGCCGCCGTGCTGCTCACCCATTTTGACGACAACGAAAGTGCCGAAGCACGCAAGGTGAAGCTGTCGCTGGCCGATATGGCATTCGATACGCCGGTCAAGCTGTCCTACTACATTTTGGACGAAACACACGATGAAGAGATTCTT
>CAZAWG010000134.1:0-4915 GCA_964488785.1 uncultured Oscillospiraceae bacterium
GATGATGACGGCGCGTGACAGCGTGGAAAACTCCATCTGCCGCATTGCCCAAAAAGCCAGAGCCGCCGGTATGCATTTGGTGATCGGCACCCAACGTCCGTCGGTCGATGTCATCACCGGTCTGATCAAAGCCAATGTCCCCTCGCGTATCGCCTGCACCGTGGCTTCTCAGGTGGACTCGCGCACCATCATCGATGTGGCAGGCGCGGAAAAGCTTTTAGGGCGCGGCGATATGCTGTATGCGCCGGTCGGCTGTATGAAGCCGATCCGTGTGCAGGGCTCGTTCGTGACAGACGGTGAGATCGAGAAGATCATCGACTTCTTAAAGGCCGGCTCGGAAGCGCATTATGACAGCGATATCATCGACAGCATTGAGCGTGAAGCCGAACACTGCGCCGACAAAAAGAAGGGACGCGGTGGAGCGGACGACAGCGGTGATGATTACGCTTCGGATGACCGCGATGCCATTTTGGATTCGGATGAAATGATGTTCGATGCCATCAAGGTGGCGATCGATTCCAATATGCTTTCCACCTCGCTGCTCCAGCGCAAGCTGTCACTCGGCTATGCCAGAGCCTCGCGTATCGTGGATAAGCTCGAAAAGATCGGCGTGGTCAGTGCCTTTGAGGGTTCGAAGCCGCGCAAGGTGCTGATCACGCCGGAGGCATATATGGAAATGAAGATGAACCACGGTCGGTAAGTCTTTTTATGTGCCAAACGGTGCTATCGCGCCCTTTTCGCGAAGGGCGTGCATATATGCGCTCGGCGTAAGACCGGTGGTCTTTTTAAAGACACGCGAAAAATAGAAGGGATCGGAAAAGCCGCACCGAAAGGCGATATCCTTGATGCAGGTGACATTCTGCTCCATGAGCGCATACGCCTTTTGCATACGAAGCGTGGTGATATACTCCTTGATCCCGATATGGAGCTGCTTTTTGAAGGTCGAGGAAATGTATTTACTGCTGTAGGAAAATTGTGCGCTGAGCTTTTCGACCGACAAAGCTGGGTCGGCATAATGCTCATCGAGGTATTTTTGAATAAGCACGACCACCGGCTCGGTGACGGCATTCTTTTTCCATTCCTTTTCCCCCAACACGGAAAGGCTGTACAGCAGTAACCCCTCACAGCGCAAATGTAACAGTGCCCGGTCATCTAAAATGGCGGTTTGCCAAAAGGGGATCAGCTCTCCCATATTGTGAAACAGGCTGTGACTGCGGCGAATGCCAAGACCGGACATGAGCGCATTGGCACGCATACCGATGTAGCTGATGTATAAGTATTCAAAGTCCTCGCCCGATTCGATGGCATAGGACACGGAGGGAAACAGAAAAAACATATCGCCTGCCATTAAAGGATGGCTTTTCTCCCCCAGGTGAAGCGTTCCGGTGCCCTTGACCACAAGATGCAGCTTGTACACCGTTTCGATATGAGCTGTTGTGTCCTGCGGTTTTGTCTCATACACAAAATTTATGATGTTGATATCGGATGAAGCCGCCACACGCGGCACAAAGCGGCAAATATTGTTGTCCACAGGTGTCCCCCCTCTTTGGGGACAGTATACCCGGTTTTGGTGGCTATGTCAAGGAAAATCGAACTTTTTTATAGGAATACACGGAAAATTTTCATTTACTTTCGCACCATTTGCTTTTATAATAAAGGCAAACGAGAGGATACTCTCAAAAAACGAAAGGATGAAGCAGTATGAAAAAAATCAGGATCGGTGTCGTTGGCGGTTATCGCGGTACCAGCATGATCAACTATTGCAAAGAAGCCGGAAACGCTGAAGTCGTGGCGATCTGCGACAAAAACCCTACGGTGCTTGATGCGCAAAGAGACGCCTGCAAGGACTACGATATCACCTTTTATGAGTGCTTCGAGATTTTATACAGCACGACATGGATGCCGTTGTGCTTGCCAACTATGCCCATGAGCACGCGCCGCTTGCCATGACCGCCATGCGTGCCGGAAAGCACGTTTTCTCCGAGGTCCTGCCGGTGCAGACCATGAAGGAAGCGGTGGAGCTTATCGAAACGGTCGAGCAGACCGGCATGGTGTACGCCTATGGCGAGAACTATTGCTATATGCCGGCGCCCTACCGCATGGGCAGACTCTACAAGGAAGGCAAGATCGGCGAATTTGAATACGGCGAATGCGAATACATCCACAACTGCGAACCCATCTGGCCGAGCATTACCTATGGTGAAAAGAACCATTGGCGTAACCTTATGTATTCCACCTTCTATTGCACCCATTCGTTAGGGCCGATCATCCACGCCACCGGGCTTCGTCCGGTCAAGGTCACCGGCTTTGAAAGTACCATGGACGAACGCAGAATGCGTGTCGGCAGTAAGGGCGCGGAATTCGGCATTGAGATGGTCACACTTGAAAACGGCGCGCTCGTCAAGAGCATTCACGGCGGTCTGTACCGAGGGTCCATCTGGTATACCATGTACGGAAGCAAGGGACGCATGGAATGTGCGCGCGAGGATGCGAACGCCGGACACATTTCCCGGCTTTACGTCAATGCCGATGCATACGATGGCGAATACGCCGATCGTCCGGTGGAGGATATCGACCTCTGGCCGACCTTAGATGAAAAGGTCAAGTTCTTCGGTCATGGCGGCTCGGACTACTATACCATGTACAATTTCGTGGAAAAGCTGTTAGGAAATCAGAATGCGGATATCATCGATGTGTATGAAGCACTGGATATGTTCTTGCCGGGAATGTTTGCCTACCGCTCCATCCTTGCCGGCGGCATTCCGATGGATATCCCGAACCTGCGTGACAAGAGCGAGCGCGAAACCTGGCGAAACGACACTGCCTGCACCTCGCCGGAGGTGGCTGGCGATATGCTGCTTCCCACCAAGCACACCGGAACGCCGGATATTCCGGATGAGGTGTACGACATGGTGCGCCGGAAATGGGAGAATCCGACCGGCAGCAGCGAGGAATATCGCAAGTTAATCTTTAGACAGGGCCTTGTTCATAAGGAAAAAGAAGAAAACTAAGCCTTTATCGCTGTTAAACGAAGGATAGCACAAAACCGTCGTGCCTCTTTTGCGAGGTGCGGCGGTTTAGCCCGTTCCATCCACTTTTTTTGCAAAGGAAGGAAAAAACACATGAAAAAATGGCAGTATCCCACACCGAAATTCCGTTCGCGCACGCTTCGGGCACTTGTCATGCTTATCTGCATGGGCGTGTTTATTTATGGCGCCTTGCAGGACAGACAAGAACGCGAGCAAATAGCCGGTGCCTTTGCAGATGCGAACCGCTATTTTGCGGTGCATTTTGTGGATGTCGGACAAGGCGATGCGGCACTTGTCCGCGCGCCGGGCGGCGAATGTATGCTCATCGACTGCGGTCCGACCGACGAGGGAACGTATTTGGTCAAATATTTGGAGCAGGTCGGCATAGAAAAGCTCGATTATCTGGTGCTTACCCATCCGCATGAGGATCATTACGGGGGCGCGGAGAAGGTCATCGAAGCGTTTCCGGTTGAAAAGCTGGTCATCCACAAGGAGCTTGCGGATACATACCCTTACGACAGACTTTCCTATATGGTCACGCACAGCTCGTTTGATACCGGCGCAGAGATCGTCACTGTACAGCGTGACGACCGGTTAGAGCTGGCAGAAAATGCCGTTTTTCAGTTCTTTTCGCCGGAGGAGATCGACCCGGAGGATCTCAACGAATGCAGTCTTGCACTCAAGCTTGTATACGGAAAGACCTCGTTTCTGTTCACGGGAGACGCCGAAAAGGGCTCCGAACGCGCCATGCTTTCGGCCGGCTATAATCTGCACGCCGATGTGTTTTCCGCCGGACACCATGGGTCATCCACCTCGAACACACGCGATTTCGTGCAGGCCGTCTCACCGCGCTTTGCCGTTATCAGCTGTGGAAAGGACAACAGCTATGGGCATCCGCACAAGAAAACCCTGGAGACCTTCGAAGCGTGCGGCGCAGAGGTACATCGCACCGACGAAGAAGGGGACGTTATTTTTCTGTCAGACGGCGAAACAGTGTGCTTTTTCGATGTCACACCGACCTCATCGGAAGCTTTAGCTGCTTGACGAAGTGTCCGGCACAAGATAGAAGTGTCCAAGCTCCCCGGCGGCTTCGGCATAATAGCGCACGATCAGACGTTCGTCCGCTTCTTTTTCGCACCGATAGCGAAGAACCGGACGAATGCCGCGCGGCACGGTCAAATAGATCCCTTGTGGGTTTGAATACCGGCGACCGTGTACATAAACGCCAAGGCTCTGCGCATGGGCGATCTCGATCGTGTCAAAGTGTGCGTCGGCAAAATCGTACAGTGCCCGGTGATCGTTCCAATCCTCTCCATCGTTCAGGGTCACGGCGATAAACAGCCGGTCATCGTCCGGAGCGGCGGCGGTGACAAGACACCGACCGGCAGCTTTGGTGTATCCGGTCTTGACCCCAACGATGTCCTTATACAGCCGCAGCATTTTGTTGTGATTATAGAATACGCGTGTCTGCTCGCCCTGTGTATCCGGAGCGAGCTTTTTCTGTGTGGAAACCATGGTGCGAAACGTCTCGTTTTTCATGGCTTCGGCGGTGATACGCGCTAATTCATAGGCGGTGGTATAATGTCCCTCAGCGGTCAGCCCATGCGGATTGACAAAATGGGTGTTGTGAAGTCCTAAATCCTTCGCCTTGCCGTTCATCCGTTCGGCAAAGGAACTGGTATCGCCGGAGCAAGCGACCGCAAGCGTATGCGCCGCATCGTTTCCGGATTCCAAAAGCAAACCATATAGCAGCGTTTCGACCGTCAACTGTTCTCCTTCCTTTAAATATAAGGACGAGCCCTCGACCCCGACCGCTTCCGCCGGAACGGTGACGACCGCATCCAGCGGCAACGTCTCTAATACCACAAATGCCGTCATGATCTTGG
>CAZAWG010000135.1:0-4855 GCA_964488785.1 uncultured Oscillospiraceae bacterium
GGCGCGCACATGGATATTTTTGAGCGTGACGTTGGAAAACACCACATCGACCGGATCATGGGATGTTATCCACCTTTCAAATATTTTCGGTAAGCGTTGCCATTACATAGCCACGGGTCTGTGGATGCCTTGTAACCGTTCGGTGAGGCGTATATCCCGCAACAAAGCAAGGTAACAAAGTTTACCGGGTAATAGTATAACACATTTTTTTGCATTTGTAAAGGGTTACACGACAAAATGTGTGAATTCTCTGTAAATTTGAAGTGCGCCTATCGGAGTGTATAGGCATTCTCCGGGGCATCCAAATTCATTTCGGCGGCACTTGCAATGCGCTTTCCGTTTATATAAATGCCGTCAAGCAGCACGTTTTCCGTGCGCATATACCCATCTATGGTCTTGATGATGCTCTGCGGCGCACGGTGGGCGCGCACATGGATATTTTTGAGCGTGACGTTGGAAAACACCACATCGACCGGAAGCCCGGAGCGCGTGAGTGGCTTTTCAAATTTATAGGCGTTGCCGATGAAGATCAAAAGCGGCAGATATTTGGTATTTGCGCCGTCATATACCTGCAAGTTCTCCTTTTGATATACCGGATGATCGGCAATGCGGTCGGTATCCACATAGATGTTTTCGCAGAGGATATCGTCCATCACGGTCGTTCCGCTGCCGTATATTTGCAGATCGATGGCGACATGAACGGTATGTACGATGTAGCAGTCGCGAAAGGCGATGTGGCGCAAATGTGCCGGACGTTCGGAGGTCCACAGCTCGATAGCGCGTCCCCAATCGCACCACAGCACACAGTTCTGCACGCGCATATCCTCGAATACATCCTCATCTAAGATGCCGCACGCACCTCTGGCGACAATGCTGTCATCAAACGAGCGGATGAAGCAGTTGCTTATCTCAAAATGCTTGCCCAGATAGATATCGATACCGTCGGCGTTGTAACGCCATAAGCCGATGAGCTTGACATCGTTGATGCGCACGTTTTCCGAATGATACACATTGAAGGACCATTCGGGTGGGTCACGGAAGATCACGCCATCGATGAGTACGTCCTTGCAGTCGATGAGAAGCAGATTGCCGATGGCGTTGCCGATGCGCTTTTTGCGCAGGGCGGCAAGAACTTCCTCGCCGGGCAGATTGCGTCCGGTATATTCGTTGGCACGCAGATAGGGTGCCGAATCGATCACACCACGCCCTAAAATGCGGATGTTCTGCGCCTTTTTGGCAAAGACTGAGCCATATACCACCGCGCCCTCGTCCAGATATAGCGTGTCGCCGGAGGAAAGCTCGATAAGTCCTGCCTTGTGGATACCGGCCGGAAAATAGCGCGTGTGCGGGTCGGCAAGATCGACATCATACTGCTCCGGTTCGCTGACAAAAACGTGTAAAGCGCCATGGAAGCCGTTCACCTCTACGGTGAAGTGGCAGGGATGATCCAAATCAAAGGAAATACGGTTTCCCTCCACCTGCGGAACCAATCCAAACGCGCTCGGACGAAGCTCGACCGTTTCGACCGTGCGCGTAAGACAGGTGATCTCGATATGCGCAGAGCCGGAAAGACTGAAATTGACATACGATGCGAATTCGGTCTGATCGAGCGGACGCTGATGTCCCGGCCACCAGGTGTTGAAGGGCATGGCGGAAACGCGCACACGGCGTACCGGAACGCTTTGTCCATCGGCGGTAAAGAGAAAATCGCCGGATAAAGGCTCGCCTTGTGGGCAAGAGGGAATATGCACAAAGCTCATGAGAATACCTCCTTGCGGTTTGACCGCAGAAATTTTCCTATT
Organism: uncultured Oscillospiraceae bacterium; assembly: GCA_964488785.1. Taxonomy (GTDB): domain Bacteria; phylum Bacillota; class Clostridia; order Oscillospirales; family CAG-382; genus UMGS882. The sequence goes on from CAZAWG010000135.1 coordinate 1,803, forward strand.
TTATTTTAATGGGGACACCGTTGACCTCAACATTGTCCTCGGCGCGGATGAGTATATATTTTTTGCCGTCAATGACCTCAGTCTTGATGAGATCACTGCGTTCGGGATTGACCTTAATGACGATATCCGGTGTGCGCACCTCAAACTGCTTGACATCCACTAAATTCTGCGGACTGACAACAGCATCCTTGCCGAACTGCTCCTCGTATTTCTGATCAAAATCCGACAGCTTTTCTTCCTCCACACCGCAGGTAGCCAGCATGGTCTTGACCTGTTCACCGGAAAGGGTGAGCGGCTCGGGATCCTTGGTTTCTTCGTATTGGGCGATCATGCCGCATAATTCATCGTGAATGGCCTGTACTACGGCAAAATCTCTGTTGCCGGAGACCGTCTCGCCTACTAACTCCTCAAACGTTTCCTTTTGTCGGGCGGCCGGCATGGGAACGGAGGAAGCGAAAACGCTTTCGGCGAAATCATCTCTGCTCTCCTTGGTGCTTCGCGTGTAGAGCAGCGTGCCGTAAATGTTGGAGGTGCGGTCGTCAAAGACCGGATACATAAAGCCAAGCTCCGGGGCACAGACCACCGAATTGGACATTACACTGTGAAATTTGTTTTCGTGCGAATAATAGCTGAGTGCCGGTTTTGTGAGCTTTACCGGGCAGATGCTGCACAAAATGTAGGTGAACATTGAGGAAGAATCGAAATCCTTCTCTCCATCGGCGGCATAGGAGAACACGTCATACTTGTCGCACACTAAGAAAATGATGTAATTCCCCTCTAAGCCGGTGTGTTCACGAATGCGCTCATACAGCGCATGAACGGCTTCATCGTCACCTAACTCACTGTCGCGAAGGGCAAGAAGTGTTTTTTGCTCTTCACCGGCGGTGACTTGATTGGCGGAAAACTCAAGGTTGATGAGATTCTTTCCCAGCTTTCCGGATAACGTCTTTTTGAGAACGGCCAGCATTTCCTCCGATTCGCCCTGACTCATGGTGAGAAAGGATTGATCAAACTCCGAAACGATCTCCTTTTTCTCGCTGACGTAGCAGCCGCGCACACGGGTCACACCGGTCTTTTCGGCTTGGAAGCGGCGGCGGATTTCGCCGATTTCTTTTTCTGTCATTCTTTTTCTCTCTTTCTGTTGTTCGTGTAAAATCTATGTGGAAGAACTCTCTCAAAACGTGTCAAGCGGCAGAAAATGCAAAGGTGTTTCTGCACCAAAGGCACTGCTTTGTGTTTGTTCTTTTTTAGTAGGATAGTCGGCGTAAATGACGGCATTTTGACTGTATAAAATGCAAACGGTGCGCCGCACACCGGGAGCGGACGCCGTTTCGGGGTCGCTTTCCAATTTGGCACAGATGCGCGAAAGACGTGTATCCGGCACCTTCAAGCATTCCGGCAATCGCCCGGAACGGTTGGAACGCAGCCGGTCGCAGCACATTTTGTCGCGTAAGACTGTTCTGTCCACGCCGGGAATGCCGGCGAAGAATTCGAATACAAGGGCGGTATATTCGTCAAGCGGCAGAGAGGGCTTTTGCCCAAACGTCAAAAACAGATCGAAGGGCTCAAGACCGGAACACACCAAAGCGTATGCAAGCGATTCGCGAAATCGTCCGGAATTGTGGATACGGTCGCAGGCATCCTCTACGGCGTGAAGCTTTTGCATTTCATCGGGACTTAACCAGGCGGTCGAGCGTATCTCATAGGGCGGCTCCTTCGAAAATACATAGTTGTATTCGTCCGCATTGTCACGCAGCGCACTTCCATATAGCAGCTTGAGAAAGCCGAGCTGAAGCATGGAAGCACCAAGCCGATAGGCGCGGTTGAAGCTGTCGCGAAAGCTGTCATAGCCCTCATAGGGAAGCCCGGCGATGAGATCTACATGGATATGTACTCGTCCGGCGGCGGCTATGCGTCGTACATGGGAGGATAGCTTTTCTAAATCGGTGTGCCGTGCCACGGCTTCTAAGGTCTTTGGATTGAAGCTCTGCAAGCCGGCTTCCAATTGAAATAATCCCTGCGGCGCGTTCTCAAATATATCCATTAATTCCTCGTCCAGCCGGTCAGCCGCGACCTCGAAATGGAAGCAAACGTGAGAGGGGATTTCGGCGCGGTGTTCCAATATAAAGGAGAGAATTTCCTTAGAACGTGCTTTATCCGCATTAAACGTGCGATCAATGAATTTGACTGTCCCGGCACCGCTGTTCCATAAAAGAGGTAAAAACCGCTTGACCGCATCCATCGGAAAATGGCGTACTCCCTGGCAGGCACTCGATAGACAAAAGGCGCAGGAGAACGGACACCCACGCGAAGCTTCTACATAGGCGATACGTCCCTGAAGGGCAGCGATATATTCCGGCGTGTAGGGACTTTCGAGTACAGAAAGATCTTTTTCGGTATACGGCTGTTCGAGGACAGCCTGTCCATTTTCGAGATGTCCTATCCCATAGCCGCGCGGAAGGGGCGTACCGGTGGCTAATGCTTCACATAGCAGTGTGAAAGGGCGTTCCCCCTCGCCGCAAAGAGCATAATCGGCAATATGCTCGGTTATATAGACCTCCGGAGCATAGGTGATCTCCGGACCACCCAAAAGAAACGGTACATCCGGCAACAGCGCACGCAAAGACGAGCAAAGCGCCCGAATGGTGCTAATATTCCAGATATATGCCGAAAAGGCGAGAATATCCGGCTTTTCGGCTAAAATGCGTGCTTTCAGCGTGTCAAGTGGCTCGTTGACCGTTCCCTCAAGCAGAATGCAGTCGATGTGGGGCGCGTGTGCATCGGCATACGCTTTGATATAACGTACAGCCAGATTGACATGAACGTATTTGGAATTGAGCGCACAGAGCAGAACACGCTTATGACCGGAATGCATGGGAGACCTCCTTGAGGGTGTATAGGATAAGTATACCATATTTTGGAATGAGAAGCAAGGCGAATTTGGGAATTTTTGAAAAATGTCTGGAAAGGGAACAAAAGAATAGGAAAAGAGTAAAAATCGGTGGTTGATATACAACTGTTTACAACTGATATATATATATTATATATATCGG
>CAZAWG010000136.1:0-4827 GCA_964488785.1 uncultured Oscillospiraceae bacterium
CCATTCGCGAGGATACCTGCCTTGTGGCTGTGATGTACGCCAACAACGAGATCGGAACGGTCGAGCCGATCGCCGATATTTCCAAGGTGATCAAGCAATACAACGAGGAAAACAAGAAGAAGGTGCTTTTCTTCAGCGATGCTGTTCAGGCGGTCGGTCATATCCCGGTCCATGTCAGGGATGCAGGCGTGGATATGCTGTCGTTATCCGGACATAAGTTCCGCGCCCCCAAAGGCGTGGGCGCGCTGTACATCAAGAGCGGCGTGGTCATTAAGAGCCTGATCGATGGCGGCGGACAGGAGCGCGGCAAGCGCGGCGGTACGGAGAATGTGGCATCGATTATGGGTCTTGCTAAGGCATTGGAGATCGCTACCGAGGAAATGCAGGATGACAATGCACGTCTTGCCATGCTTCGCGATGAATTGATCTACCGGCTGACCACCGAGATCCCGGAAGCCCTTTTGACGGGTCATCCCACCAAGCGTTTACCCGGCACGGCAAGCTTTGTATTCAAATACATTGAGGGCGAATCGTTGCTGTTATTGTTGGATGCCGAAGGTATCTGTGCTTCCACCGGTTCGGCTTGCTCATCGAAATCGTTGGAACCGTCGCACGTGCTGTTGTCCATCGGACTGCCGCATGAAATCGCACATGGTTCGCTGCGGTTGACGCTTTCGCATGAGACAACTAAGGAAGATGTTGACTACTTAGTGGAAAAGGTAAAATATGTGGTGCAGACCTTGCGCAATTTCTCGCCGATCTGCCCCAAGGAATTAAAGCAGAATTAAGGACAGGAGGATACACAAATGTTATATTCCGCAAAGGTCATGGATCATTTTACACACCCGCGCAATGTCGGCGAAATGCCGGACGCCACCGCTACCGGTGAGGTCGGAAACGCAAAGTGCGGTGACATCATGAAGATATATCTCAAGATCGATGAGAACGATGTGATCACGGATGCTAAATTTGAGACATTTGGCTGTGCATCGGCTATCGCAACCTCGTCCATGGCGACCGAGCTGATCAAGGGTCAACCCATCTCCAAGGCGTTGGAGTTAACCAATTCGGCTGTCGTTGAGGCGTTGGATGGGCTTCCGCCGGCAAAGATCCACTGCTCGGTGTTGGCAGAGGAAGCGGTCAAGGCGGCGATCTTAGACTATTACAAAAAGACCGGCCGTGATACGACCGAGCTTGAAAAGGAATGCGGCGGCTGCTGCTCCTGCTGTAGTGCGCACGAGCATGAGGAACACGCACACGCGCAGGACGACGAGGAGTAAGGAGAGAACACGATGAAGGTATACATTGCCAACGATCATGCGGCGGTCGAATTAAAGAACGAGCTTATGGCCTATGCCGAGTCCTTAGGCTTTGAGCCGGTCAATTTAGGTACGGATACAAATGCCAGTGTCAACTATCCGGAATATGCCGAAAAGGCGGCAAAGGCGGTATTAGCCGATCCGGGTTCGTTAGGAATTCTGATCTGCGGCACGGGCATAGGTATGTCGCTTGCGGCAAACAAGGTAAAAGGCATTCGTGCGGCGGCTGTGAGTGAGGTATACAGTGCGAAACTGACGCGTATGCACAACGATGCGAACATTCTTTGCATCGGGGCGCGTGTGATCGGTCCGGAGACGGCGAAGATGATCGTAGAAGCCTTTTTAACGACACCCTTTGAGGGGGGACGTCATCAGACCCGTGTAGATATGATCACCGCCATCGAGCAGCAGCAGTGACCGCGAAAGCATAGAGCCGTTTTTACGGTTTAGTTTAGGCAAAAAGGAACCCCGGGAGAAGTGAAAAATCACTTCTCCCGGGGTTTTTATGTCGGTAAGGAGTCCTTAATATGCCATGATGACACGTATCTTGCCGCCCTCATCCGGATTCTTGTCGTAATAGCCGATCATGGTCGAATAATTGCCTTTTTCCAATTCGTCTAAATCGAATACCTTATAGGTTCCGTTTATACGGATATAAACGCGTACAGCGTCGTCGATGGGATAGGCCTTGCTGTAAGCGGAGTAGCCGGTATCCCCGACGATCATCTTCAGCTCCACGTTTTTACGCAAATTGCCAAGATCGGTGATCTGATTGCCGGTACGGGCAAAATAGGCGCCACCGGTCGTGACATAATACCGTGTATTGCCGGAGGAATAGGTGATTTCCTCGCCATCCAGAACGTATTTATAGGTCGAGCCATTCACACTCGTGATAAGTCCGTATTCCACAAGATCGCCGGTGTAATTATCCAAGATCAGCACGGTAAGCTCGCCGGCTTCGTTGACCTCGTAATACTTGATATCGCTGTAGGAAAGTGAGCTTCCTTGGATTCGAGAGGGAAGAACGGTTGCGTAGTTGTTCTCATCGTAATAATCAATGATCTCTACCGTATCTGCAAAGGAGCCCTTTTCCACCGCTTCGATCGCGCCAAGTGCATAGGACATGGACTTGGGGGAGGAAAGACCGCTGATGACGAATTTGGAGCCGCTCATGGTCGCAATGACCGGTGTGCCGGTGGTAAAGGTTCCATCGTATTCATAGGTATACGTTTCACCATTGGTGGCAAAAACAGTCACGCTCTTTGCGGTGTAGCTCTTGCCGTCTGCATCGGTATACTGCTTCTTCTCGTTGGCCGTTACAACGCCATATACCGTTTGTCCGCGCGAAGCAACCGTCACATCCGCAAAACCGGCAACCGAACCATCCTTGCCCAAAAGCAGCGTGACGCGGTCACCCACGCGATAGAAGCCCAGACTGGAAACAGCATACTTAGCGCTATCGCTTTCCAGCGTATAGGTCTTTCCGGATACGGTGATGGAGGTGGGAGCCATGCGTGTTGGCAAAATGGCTTCAATGCTTCCGATGGCGGTATCATCAAAGAGCCAGATGGTATTAAGAAGCTTAGAATAGTAATACACGTTATAGCGGTCGATATCCGAAACCGAGGCCTGCTTTCCGTTTTTGAACACAGCTGCCGTTTCGAGCGTGATCTCGGTATCGGCAAGCAGCGTTTTGGCTTCCGGAACGATATACGGTCCCTTTAACGTAGTCGTTACGATCTCGGCATAGGAGGTCTGCTTATCGCCATCGCCGATGATCTCTGTTCCGGCAGGAAGCACATCCACCGCACTTCCATCTTTGCCCAAAAGCAGCGTAACGAAGGTATCGGTTTTAAAGGTGCCATAGTTGGAGAATTTATATACAACGTCATCGGTGGAAAGCGTATAGGTTTTTCCGTTGACCGTGACACTTGTCGGCTTTTCGCGATTGGGAAAGATCGCCTGGCAAACGCCGCTTTCCGTTTCACGGAATACCCAGACCGAACGGAACAGCTCGGAATAGTAGAGTACATCGTTCACACGGATATCCTTTGCAGTGATCGGCTCGCTGTCAAGCAGAATGCTTGCTTCCTCTAAGGGGAAGGGGATATCCTCCGCAAAAGCTGCTAAGTCCTTGACCACGATAGGCTCCTCTAAGGTTTGCTCGATCTCGGTGATGGGGTCGATATCCTCGCGGTCAGCATAGCGTTCGTACAGCGCAAGATCGGCACCAACCAGATCGGCAACGGCACCGTCCTTGTCGAGCATCAGCATGACATAATCGTCTTTGGAAAGCGCACCCGTGTTATTGACCCGTTTAACGGCCGGAAGCTTGAGCGAATAGGTCTTTCCGTCTACAACGATGCTTTGCGGATCCTCCCGTGTCGGCTGAATGGCATCTAAGCTTCCAAACGCCTTATCGACATAGCACCAGACCGTCTTACACTTATTGCTGTAATAGTACACATCGTATTCTTCGATGGCGTCTGCCGAAGCGGCTTTGCCATCGCGGTAGACCGTCAGAGCCTCATGCCCGGAAAAGCTGACACGGCTTTTCCAGGAGTCCTCAAGATTGATGAAGGGACCGACCATGTCAGCATGGATGAGGGCAGTCAGATCGATGGTATTGTTTGCATCGACCGCATAGCCGAGTGTCGTGCAATAGTAAGCACCGGTCTTAGTGGGCGTGCAGAGCGTGTTGTACACAAGGCGCATACAGTCACGGCGCGTGAGAGTCTGCCCACGGACGGCGTCTATGCCGGTATCTAAGTCGATGTCGGCATATTTGGCAAGCTGCGCATCCGGGTATATGCCGTCGAGATCGGCGTTGGTATAGCCTAACAGCTTTAAGAGAATGTTCACGCCTTCTTCAAGCTTGACCTCATTTTCCGGACGGAAGGAACCGTCTAAATAGCCGTTGATTAGCCCGTTTTTAACGGCGGTTGAAATATAGCCGATCGCCCAATGCTCTTTCTTAACATCGGTAAACAGCGATACATTTCCGGTGCTTTGCGCATTACTCTTATAGGAAGTGGCGCTGATGACCATTTTGATGAATTCCGCACGGGTGACGGGAGCATCCAGGTTCAAATTCCCGTTTTCATCTCCGTTCATGATCTCAAGCAGCTGAACGACCTGTGCTTTTTCCGTGTCATCCTTGTCCGCAAGCCCGGTATGCTCGGCAAGCACCGCGCCGCCGATGGTAAGAGCCACGCACGCAGCGCAGGCAAGAAAACGAATGTGTCGTTTCATAGGTTTGATCCTTTCTGATATGTTTATTTGCAAAGCCTTATTCATGCCGCAGTGCCTCGATCGGATTGAGTCCGGCGGCCTTGTTGGCTGGCAGATATCCGAACAACACGCCGATGGCAACGGAAATACCAAAGGCAAGTAAGATCGATTCAAGCGTTGGAACCGCCGTAAAATCATCGATAAAGCGCGAAACGACCGAAGCGCTTGCGACCCCAAGCGCAATGCCGATAACGCCGCCGAGCGCACTGGTCGTGCC
>CAZAWG010000137.1:0-4819 GCA_964488785.1 uncultured Oscillospiraceae bacterium
GTTCTGATGCGGAGTGAGACGACCGGAAGCAGAGATAGTAGCTGCTTCGGTGTTGTTAACGCTCCAGGTAACGGTGGTATCCGGAACCTTTTCATCCGAGGTAACCTTGATCTTGTACTGAACCGAACGGTCAGCAACGGTCAACACATCGCTACCCTCGATCTCCATATCAAACGGAACGAATGCGCCGGTTGCCGGGAAGGTGAAGGAAGCGGTGATGGAGGCATCATCATTCACGATGGTTTCATCTGCTTTAATGCCATCCAGGGTAACAGTCGTACCAGCGGCAAAGATCTTACCGGTCTGAGCAGCCGGTGTGAAGGACAGGGTTGCGGTGTAAACAGTCTTTTCGTCGAAACGACCATTGACGAGAGCCGGGCTCCAGGAGAGGCTCGAAACGGTAGCATTGCCGCTTGCCTCGGTGATCTTGGAGACATCCGTCATAGCGGCCATACCCTCGCTCGGAGTGGAAACGCCGGAAAGCTTAACTTCCTTGGTATCAAATTCGTCAGCTTCGATGAATTCGATGGAACGAACCGGTGCGGTCATAGGACCGTTGAAGAGGTCGAAACGGAAAGCGTTGATGTAGCCATTCCACTTCTTGTTGTTGTACATATTAAAGAGAGCGATTGCATGACCGTCTTCGGTGAGTTCGATGACGCTACCACCCTGATAGCGTTCGCCGGAAGCGCCTTCGCCCGGATGCATGAAGTAGAAGCCTTCGATCCAGGTGTTCAGCTTAGCATAGGGGTTTGCGCCCTCGGTCGGCTGATATGCGGCATCAAAGATGACCTTGATGGCCTTATACTTGGAAGCCGGGAGCTTGCCGGGCAGGTTTGCCCAAATGAAGGCGTCCGTGCCAGTAGCAGTAACGAGCAGGTACTTGCCCTCATACATTTTTTCCTTAATGGATGCATTGGAATTGATCCAGCCATCGTTGTTGGACTTGATAGCGAAGTTGTAGCCGGGGGTGATGACAGCCTTGAGGGTCATATTGCCATTGACGGTGATGACCTTTTCCTCAAGCACGTCGGAGAATTCATAGCCGGTGAGCGACCAACCATTGAAGCGCTTGTAATCGACCTTGGAGGTGACATCTTCAAGCTTGGAGAGGTCGAGGGTTCTGCCGGCGATGACCTTGACCGGGTTCGGAAGCGAGGCTGCATCCTCGTTGCCAACGAACGTGACGGTATAGGTCTGCATATCGGTGGTCATGTTCGGCGAGAATACGGTCTTGCCGATCACAGCAAGGTCAACCTCTTCGCCTGCGGCGTAGGTGTTGCCGTTGTTGTCCATCCAGGGCTTTGCAGCATCGATGGTCCAGTCGGGATCGGTAGATTCATACGGCATATCGGGAAGGGTGATGATGCCGCTTTCGCCAAGGCCCGGATAGTAACCGAGCTGCCCCGGATTGGTTTCGCCTTCCTTGAGGACAGCCTGTGTGCCTGCCGAGAAGGAAACGGTGAGCTTCTTGTAGAGAGCGAAATCGTCTACATCGTAGCTGGTGATCTTCTTATTCGAAGGATTGGAGTAAACACTCATGAACTGCTCAGCAGTGCCGGTGATGTTGGGGATGAATTCCGCATCCAACGATCTCCATTCTGCAAGCGTGCCGAGGTTCCAGACATGGTTCCACTTGTTTGCGTGTTCGCCAATATCTTCATCGCAGTAAGCCATATTTCCGCTAAAGGAAACATTGAAGCAGAGGTTGGCACTACCAACAGATCTTGCCTTGAAGAACAGCTTGTAGGTTGCGCCGTTTTCCAACACGAAGTTTGTCTGCGTATGTACCCAAGCTTCCTCTTCCTTGAGCGGGAGGACACGAATGAAGTGGTTGCCATCCTCTTCTTCCATTACAACTGTCTCAGCGTTAGTGCCGGGAGTATAGAACGGAATGTAGCCGCCTTCAACATCGCCGCCCGTAATGAGGTTCTCATATTCATTCAGGTAGGTGGAAGCAAGCTTGATGCTGTAAGCCGGGAGCTTAACAAGGCCCTTGCCGTCAGCGGTCATGATAGAGGTCTGTGCGCCGGGGAGATCGAACGAAACGCCCGGTCTTACATTTCTACCGTTCGGATAGACCGCGAGGGTCATAGTAGCTTCATCATAGGAAACGGTATAATTACCTTCCATGTTGAGTGCTTCTACCGAAACAGAGGAAGCGTCTAAAGCCTTATCAAAGGTATAGAAGATACCCGGATGGAGCGGATCCACATCGGTGCTGCCGCCGCCGTTGTAGGAGGAGGACTTGACCGGGTTCACGATCTCCATGGTCGAGATATCGGTGTACTTTGCGGTAAGAGCAGCAGCTTCTGTAAAGTCTACCGTTCTGCCTGCATTGTAGCGAGTGCCGTCTGCTGTCTCATAGTGGGAGAGCAGATAGCCGTTCTTGCGAACAGACGATGCAGACGGAAGCTTGACGGTGCAGCTTTCGCCTTCGTTAGCGGTATACTTCGTAGCCGCTTCAACGGAGCCGCCATCAAAATCGATGGTGACATCGAAGGTTCTTCTGACCCAGATTGCATAGAAGGTGACATGGAGGTCTGCGCCCTGCATATCAGCTCTCTTTACTTCATAGGTTGTGATCGGTTCGCCGTCTGCGGTGCGCGCCCAACCCACGAAATCGTGATATTCACGAGTAACAGTGGTTTCAGCCGCCGTCGGCAGGGTGAAGATATCGCCCGAGCTGACCATCTGCGGCTCCTGGGTGCCTTTGCCGCCGTTGGCATCAAAGGTCATCTTGCCTTGGGTCGGAACCGAGACAAGGGATACATTATCGATGTAGAAAACAGAGGTAGCACCATTTGTTTCGCGGTTGATACCAATGCGGAACGAGAAATTCTCGACGTCTGCGCTGGTATTGAGCGTAACCTCGACCTCGCCGCTGCCGGTGACCGCTTTTTCGATCATTTTTTCGGCAGTAGCCATGGTGCTATCCTGATAGTAGACGTAGTAGGTGTGTTGTGCTGCATCCTCACTGCGGACATCGAAGCTCAGCTTATAGGAGCCAAGAGCGACCGTATTGGCGAGCGCAAACTGAACATAGCTTCTTGAAGTAGCGATCGGTTTGGCAGCGGTGACCTTCAGCTCCTTGTTACCGGTCGAATCAGCTTCAACAGCATAGGTAACCTTGGTGGCGTTACCCGTTACAAGGTCAGTCGGGGTCGTCGTATCGAAGTCATAGCTAACGGGGAACGTGGCGTAAACCACATCTTCCGCCAAAGCCGAGTCTTCGAGAGCGACTTCTTCGGGGGTGGCATAATCCGTGCTGCTTTCGACGTCAAAGTCGATATCCGCCGCGACAGCCGGCAGGCTGAACGCCACAGAGGACAGGATCGTCGATAAGCACAGGATTAAGCTGATCGTTTTTTTCATGTGGACTGCACTCCTTTAAATGAATTGTGTACTCACTCCGGAAAACCATCTGTTTGTGGTGAAATGGGCGCGGGGGTACATATACAGACAGCTATCCCTATAGAATTACGACTTTATTATACAACAAAATAATTTTATTGTCAATAGTTACAAAGAAAATAATCGAACAAAACTTTGAAATTGTTACATTCTTCTTTTCGACACAATATACAATGGTTTGCACAACCGAAACCACAATATTTTGCGTTTTGAACTTCACAACTCGTTCGAAATTTGTGTTTTTTGCGCAAAAAAGCGTTTTACAGGCGTGTATAAAGCTCGGAGGAAAGGGATAAAAATTCGGAAAGCTCCTCTGCTTCGAGCGGACGGGAAGCAATAAGTGCCAGCATATACACCTGCTTTGCCAGCTTTTCGGATAATTCATCCTCATCGCCCTGTGCAATGCGTGCGGCCAACTTTGCGGTCAGAGTATTGGAAAGGTTGAGCGACAGTGTCAGCTCCTCGGGCATATGAGCCATGCCGTTTCCGTACATTTTCATCATATCGGCAAAGCGGCGTGCATCCTCGGAAAGTCCTAAGATAGCCGGAGCGGAAGCGTCCTTGAGCGTTTCGCATTCGATCTTGAACTGTTCACCCTTATTCAAGGTCTTTTCGAAGAATTTTACGAGCTTTTCGTTTTCTTCCTTATTGTTATCCGCATTTTCTTCCTTTAATATATCGCTCACACCGCTGTCCACGCGCACGAATTTGACATCCTTCAAGGTCTCACCCATGTCGCCCTGCTCCACCGCGCCGAAGAACTGCACATCCAACAGCTTTCCGGCCTCGATGACCGGCACGCCTTGCTTTGCAAACATGGCGGTATAGGCAGCCTGACGGTTCTTATCGTCGGTGTAGTAGACCTTCTTGTCGAATTTATCGCCAAGGTCGGTAGCATATTCCGAAAGGGTCACATATTTGCCGTCTGTGGTCTTATACAGAAGGCTGTCCTTTACCTTATCAAAGAATTTGCGGTCGCGCACACAGCCATATTCCGCAAACAGCTTGACATCATCCCACATACCCTCGTATTTTTCACGTTCGGTATTGAACAGGGAGCAGAGCTTGTCTCCCACCTTTTTTACGATGTGTGCCGAAATTTTGGAAACATAGCCGTTGGTCTGCAAATAGCTACGCGAAACATTTAACGGCAGCTCCGGGCAATCCAACACGCCCTTTAGCAGAAGCAGATATTCCGGAATGACCTCTTTGATGTTGTCCGCCACGAACACCTGGTTATAGTATAATTTTACCTGTCCCTCATAGTTGCCAAATTCGGTATCCATTTTGGGGAAATACAGAATGCCCTTGAAATTGAGCGGATAATCGGCGTTGATATGGATCCAGAACAACGGCTCGCGGTAGTCATGGAACACCTTATGGTAGAAGCTCTTGTATTCCTCCT
>CAZAWG010000138.1:0-4781 GCA_964488785.1 uncultured Oscillospiraceae bacterium
CCTTCAAAGAGCAGACCGGGCGCACGGTAGGGGCATATATCGATGAATTAGTCATGTATTCGGCTCAACGCCGCCTTTTATGCACGGACCGCTCGGTCGGACAGATCAGCGAGGAATTCGGCTTCTGCGATCAATTCTATTTTTCGCGCTACTTCAAAAAACGCTGCGGTGAATCGCCGCTCAAATATCGCAAACGGATGCGCACGGTGGATTTCGGCTCAGAGCCGAATATCACACCCGTGCCCATCGGAAAAGATGTGAAGGAGACAGAGGAATAAGACGTCTTTGCGCCATTGTTCACAAAATATTTTCAATTATCGCGTAAATCCTATTGCAAAAACAAAAAAGTTGTGCTATAATATCATTTGTTATCGGAATCGAAAAGGAATAGGAGTGATATAGATGAAGCAAGGAATCCATCCTGAGTACGTAGAAGCAACCGTGAAGTGTGCTTGCGGCGAAACCTTTAAGACCCGCTCCACCAAGCCGGAGCTGCGTGTGGATATCTGTTCGAAGTGCCATCCGTTCTTTACGGGTAAGCAGAAGTTCGTTGATGCGGGCGGTCGAGTGGATAAGTTCAAGAAAAAGTTCAATCTTGACTGATAAGAAGGGACATTTGCCTGTGCAAATGTCCCTTTTCAGTTTCAATAGACCATTGTCGGAGCAAGGAGATATACATGAAGTTTTTACACTGTGCCGATATCCATTTGGATTCCCCGTTTTCGTCCGTTTCTCCGGCGGAGGCAGGCAGACGACGCAACGAATTGCGCAGCGATCTTTCCTCTGCCATCCTGTATGCTAAGACCGAGGGGTGCAAGCTGTTTCTTATCGCAGGCGACCTGTTCGACGATGCCTTTGTCACCAGAGATACCATGGAAATGCTGTTTCATGAATTTTCCTCCTTTCCCAATTGCACCTTTGTTATCTCTCCCGGCAATCATGACCCCTATTACGACCGTTCGCCGTATGCCTTGACGGTATGGCCGGACAATGTGCATATTTTCACCTCATCAGAGCTTAGCTATGTCGATATACCGGACACCAATGTGCGCGTCTATGGCTATGCCTTCACCTCGGACACCTGTACCACTCCGCCGCTTGCCGGCTTTCACGTCGAGGACGAGTCAAAGCTCAATCTGCTCGTCGCGCACGGTGATGTTGGTGTCCCCCTATCGGTCTATGCGCCCATTTCCGAAAGTGACCTTGCGCAAAGTGGCTTTTCTTATGCTGCGCTAGGACACATCCATAAAGCTGAAGAGCCGAAAAAAACCGGGAATACGACCTATGCCTATTCCGGCTGCATCGAAGGACGCGGCTTTGATGAGACGGGCTACAAGGGAGCCTTGGTCGGCGAGATCACGAACGAAACGCTTTCGGTTCGCCCGGTTCGCTTCTGCAAGCATCGCTACGAGATCTGCTCGGTGGATATCACCGGTGCCGAAAGTCTTGCGGCAGTCGCGGACAAGCTTCTTTCGGCGTGTGCCGCTTTTGGTTCAGACACATTTTTGCGCGTGCTGCTCGAAGGGGTAACAGCACCGGACTTTAGCGCAGAGCCAACAGTACTTCGTTCGCTGCTGCCAAACCCCTATTCGATAGAACTGATCGACAACACGCTGCCGCTGTATGGGGCAGAAGCGCTCAAAAACGAGGGCACGCTCATGGGCGCGTTTTACCGCAAATTAGAGCCAGCCCTTACCTCACAGGATAAAGAAGAACGTGAGACGGCGGTTTTAGCCTTACGGTATGGGCTAAAGGCGTTGAATGGGCGCGAGCTTTCATAATTATTTATAAACTCGCGAAAAAGTCTTGCAAAATCCCCAAAATATGGTATAATTGCTATGTGTATGCACTAAGGTATACTCTTTTTCGCTCGATTACGGGCATACACACATTTTTCTGCTCATACATAAGAAGAAAGGCGAATAAACTATGGCAATCAAGTGTGCATTCGTTTCCCTCGGATGTCCCAAAAATCAGGTGGACAGTGAGGTCATGCTTGCAAAGCTCCATGCCGCCGGGATGGAGATAGTAGAAGAGGATATTCACGCAGATGTCGTGATCATCAATACTTGCGCTTTCATCGAAAGTGCCAAGAAAGAAGCCATCGAAACCATATTAGACGTGGCATGGCTCAAGAAAAACCGTGCGTTAAAGGGCATTGTAGTGACCGGCTGTCTGGCACAGCGCTACAAGGACGAATTGTTTGCGGAACTGCCGGAGATCGATGCCGCCATCGGTGTCGGCGACCTCGACAGCATTGTGGATGCCGTCCGCGCCGCCTATGAGGTCGGCACAAATCCGCAGGGCACTGTGCCCAAATACTGTCAGATCACCGTTCCGGAGAATCAGACGTTAGGCGGTGACCGTGTAGTGACCGGTCCGGAATATTCCGTCAATTTAAAGATTTCAGAGGGCTGCGACAAGCACTGCACCTATTGCATCATCCCCTCGCTTCGCGGCAGGTTCCGCAGCCGTCCGATAGAGGATCTGGTCAAGGAAGCGACTGAGCTGGCCGACATGGGTGCAAGAGAGCTGATCGTCGTTTCGCAGGACACGGTGAATTATGGGAAGGATCTGTACGGGAAGCCCTCGCTTGCTCTGCTTCTTACCGAGCTTTGCAAAATCGAAAAGCTCAAATGGATCCGCATTTTGTACTGCTATCCGGAGGATATGACCGAGGAGCTTGCCGATGTGATCGCAAATGAGCCCAAGATCGTCAAATACATCGATCTTCCCATCCAGCACATCTCCGACAAAGTTCTCAAGCGCATGGGGCGCCACGGCGGAACGGCACTGGTGAAGGAGAAAATTCAGATGCTTCGCGAACGCATTCCGCACCTCACACTTCGTTCGACCGTCATGGTCGGCTTCCCCGGCGAGGGAAAAGAGGATTTTGCCGAGCTTGCTGAGTTTTTAAAGGAAGTGAAATTCGAACGTTTGGGCGTATTCGCCTTTTCCTGCGAGGAGGGCACGCCCGCCGCACGCTTGACGGACGGCATTGTCCCCGAAAAAACCAAGCAAAAGCGTTTGGATACTCTGATGCGCAACCAGTTTGAGATTCATGAAGCCGACAACAAAAAGAAGGTCGGTCATGTGCTTGAGGTGCTCTGCGAGGGCTTTGACCGTCCCAGCGGCGTTTACTATGGCCGCAGTGCCGCCGATGCGCCGGAGATCGACGGAAAGGTCTATTTCCGCTCAAGCCGCAAGTTAGCCGAGGGCGAATTTGTCAACGTCTCGATCACCGAGGTCATCGACTACGATCTTCTGGGCGATGCCGTTCTATGATCCGTTTATAAAAGGAGAAGCCTATCATGGGTAATGCCAATCAAACCAAAATCGATCGAAATCTTCCCAATAAATTGACCATTTTCCGCATTTGCTTAGTGCCGGTATTCATCCTTCTGCTATGGCTTCCGGTACTCACGGACGGCGCCTTTTCGGAGGTCATCTCCTGTTGGTGCGCCGCTGTGGTGTTTGGAGTGGCTTCGCTCACCGATTTCATCGATGGGAAGCTTGCACGCAAATACGATCTTGTTTCCAACTTTGGAAAATTCATGGATCCCTTAGCCGACAAATTTTTAGTCATCGGCGCTCTGCTTGCCGCCATCCCGGTCTATCCGGACTTTGAGTGGGCACTCGTGCTGTCGCTCCTTCTCATCGTGTTCCGTGAGCTTGCCGTGTCCTCCATGCGCCTGGTCGCCAAAAATGCCGATGGGGTGGTCATTGCCGCCGCTATGCCCGGCAAGATCAAGACGTTCTCTCAGTGCATTTTTGTGCTGTTACTGTTATTGGAGGGATACGTGTTTGCGTTTTGTCCCTTTATCGTGGACTATCGTCCACTCACCTGGGCTTGTCTTGCAGTCATGGACTTTTTCACACTGTATTCCGGTCTGCAATACCTTCACACCTACAAAAAATACATTTTTGACTGATACAGCCGATTCGGAGGGTTTTCTTTGTTTTTCAAAAATCTTCGCTATGATCTGAAATCCATCAAGGAGCGTGACCCGGCGGCGCGGAACTGCTTGGAGATATTCTTACTGTATTCCGGCTTCCATGCCCTGCTCTATTACCGCGTGGCACACTTTTTCTTCCGCCACAAAATGAAGTTTCTCGCACGCTTTGTATCCCAGCTTGGTCGCTTTTTCACCGGCGTTGAAATTCATCCCGGTGCTAAGATCGGGCGCGGACTGCTCATCGACCACGGCATGGGCGTGGTCATTGGAGAGACAGCCGAGGTCGGCGACAACTGCACCATCTACCAGGGCGTGACGTTAGGCGGCACCGGAAAGGATGTCGGCAAGCGCCATCCCACCATCGGTTCGGGTGTCATGATCGGTTCGGGCGCAAAGGTTTTAGGTCCCTTCACCGTGGGCGATAATGCCAAGATCGCCGCAGGAGCGGTGGTTTTGAACGCCGTGCCGGAGGGCGCGACCGCTGTCGGTGTGCCGGCTAAGCTCATTTATCCCGGACGTAAGCGCGATATCTCGACCTGCAAGAGCGACCTTGACCAGATACACATTCCGGACCCGGTATCGACCGAGCTGTGCAAGCTGCGCCATCAGATCGAAAAGTTAGAGGCACAGATCAGCATCTTAGAGGAGAACGCCGGTAAAAAGGCATAATTCCCTCATTATTTATTATAGAAGTGCTTTTTACGGCACCCTGAAAGGATGACATCCCTATGAAATTATACAATTCACTTTCCCGTACCAAAGAAGATTTTATTCCCCATGAGCCGGGCAAGGTCAGTATGTACACCTGCGGTCCGACCGTGTATC
>CAZAWG010000139.1:0-4773 GCA_964488785.1 uncultured Oscillospiraceae bacterium
TTTCTGTGGTATTCGCACAGATTGCCACACACGCGGTATTCTATCTGAGAGCCTTTCAAATTTACGAAACGCTTTGGACAGCGGTGCGTATATTGTTTTTGACCCGGCTATTTTATCCTCTGCACAGAGCATTGATGTATTGCTTGCTTCTTCCGAGGCGAATGCGTATCTTTCAAAGGCAAGCTCGGCGCTCCTTGCTGTTGTCGATCTGGCAGAAGCACGAAGCGAAGGTGTGTTGCCTTTGTATACAGAACCGGATGATGCTGCCGCAAACGAAACAGAGCCTCCGACAATGCCCTCGGCTCGCGATTCGCTGCGTTCTCTGTATCAAAGCTTAGAGGATTCCGGCGCTTTTAAGCTGTGCAGTGGAAACTACAAAGGCTACGACGTTCTCCCACTCATCGGTCTTGCACCGGAGGAACTTACAGACGATACCGTTTTTCCTATCGGTCCTATGGAGATCGGCGAAAAGCCTGCCAGACTTGCCGCTTTAGCAGATGATCATGCTTCCTTTGCTTTTCGGGATGAGCGCCGTCCACGCTTAAATAAGGCTGAGCTTGAACAGACAAAGCTCGCCTATGCCGATTTTTGCCGCCGCATATCCACCAAGTCCTATATCGTGACCGGCGTATACGAAAAGATATTTCACGAGCATGCCTCGCGTATGACCTTTGGTGTCTCCAATCGGCATACGCTTTGGGCGATCAGCGGTTTTTTGCGCTTATGCAAGCGTGAAAGCGGTGAAACACGCTATCTGCCGCTCGGCTTTGTGCGCATCCATATGCAAAAAGCTGCGAATTACTCCTTCTCCTGTGAAAACGATGAGGTGTTCGTCAATCCTTTGCTTTCTTCCTTCTTTGCATGGCCACAGGAGGAGCTGTATGTGCCCAACGCCAAAAGCCTGTTTGAACATCTTGAGCGATTGCCTCTTCCGGAGTCGGATGACGTATTTTCCGAGCTTCGTTTGATACACGAAACGGCGTTAGTACAGACTTCTTTAGATGAGCTGATCTTTTACCGGTGCATTGAGACCGGTCAAATATTAAAGAATCCATTGCCTGCTTCTCTGCTTTCCGGCACATTTTCGCCTGTTGAAGCACCAAAAGAGACAAGCAGTTCTCTGTTATTTCCCCGTTTTTCCTCTCAGGCAGAAAAAGATGCACTGAATCATGAGGGGAACACCCTCTATTTTGCATCGTTTCCTGATGAAACGATCGATTTTACAGTCAATGCCCTGTTCCGAACGCTGGCAGATGCAAAAACTGCATTAGTCGCTTCGGAGGAGCCCGCCTTTTTATCCAGCTTGATGGCTTCTTTGGAAAAAGAGGGACTTGCTGAGGCCGCTCTGTCCTTGTCCGATTTCCGTTCGGCAGAAGAACTGTGTGCGCACGTGCGCGCACGTGTCGAAGCCTTACAGGGACTGGAACGAACCGGTACGGCACACGGCTCCACCGATTGGGACAAGGTCGTTTCACGCTTACAGGACTATGCAAAAGCCATGACTGAGCCGGACAAGAGCTTTGAAGCCTCGATCTTTGATCTTGTCGAAGCCTTTGATAATGCAGCCTCCGAGGATACCGGTGTCCTTTTACCTGTTGACGAAAAGGCTTTTGAGCCATTTAACGTACAGACCTTTGACTCCTTATTTGAAAAAGCTGAGCGATTGGTCACCTCTGCACGCGCCGCTTTGGAGCAGGTTGGGCTTGCTTCCCATATGCCGCTTTCGGCTCATCCTCTATCAGGGCTTCATCCGACGCATTTTCCGACCGAAGGGGAGCTTTCAGAGGCGTATGGTCTCATCGCGCGCATTCTCCCCACCCTTTCCGAGTATCGTGAGACTTTTTGGCATATCGCGGAGTCAATCGGAATGGATATACACGACATTCCTTCCGTAAGCGGCTTATACACGCTCAATGAGCTGTACCGTCAATTGATCTCGGCACGCGAATATGACATTCCCGACGGGTTTGCCGACACCGGTCTTGCGGATTTTGCCGATGTGAAGGTGCGTCGTGCCAAGGGGCGCGAGCGAATGGAAAATCTGGAGTACCGGCTGCGCTTCTTTACGCCGGAGCTGTTTGAGGATGTGGAGGCACTGTTGTCCGGATATACCGGGCAAGCACAAAATGAAGGCTTTTTACGCAAATTCTGGGTCAAAAAGAACCATAAGGATGTACTTTTACAATATGTATTGCCGGAAAACCGCGCGGAATTTTCCAAGCATCCGGTAGAGGAGCTGTATAGCCTTCTCCGGGAATACAGCGAACTCAAGCACCTGTTGGCTCCTGAAAAAGCGGATGCTGACGAGGAACGTACAGGAGCTTTGGCGATTCTCGTAGATTCTCTGCGCAAGCTTTTAGTCGAATTATACCCCACAGAGGCCAATAATCCAGTCTTGCTTGAAGGGCGTTTGAAAAAGCTGTTTCGCTTCATCGAGCTTCTGAACAAGGATCTCTCGCTTTCACGCCGTCTCACCTTTGCCCGTGCCCGTTTTGCACAGGTTTACGCGGAAAATGAATGTATGCTGCGCCGTTTGGGAACCCTGTTAGGGGTCGAGCTTGAGGGGCTTTCCTTTGAAAATGGGGCACTGGGCTACGATGGGCTGTCGGCTTATTTAAAGCGTATTGAAGAGAATCTGCCGGCTCTTGACGGCTGGATGCACTACTTAGAGGCACAAAAGGCTGCTGAACCGTCCTTAAGCTCGTTTGCAGCTCTTCTCTGTCAGGAAGGCATCAAAAGCACAACCGACCGCCGGATGGCCGCCTCTCTGCTGCTTCCTGCCTGCCGCCGTATGATGAAGAAAAAGGGCTTGCCGGATGAGCTTGTCACCATCGCTCACGCCAAAGAGCAATATGAACCCTTGCGCCAAAAATATACCGGCATAGCCATAGATACAGCACTTCAGGCACACCGCTTACGCATCAAACACTTCTGTGAGACGGATGCGATCGTCTCGATCTTAGAGGCCGACCGTGAGCTTCCACTTCGCGCCTTTTGGGAAAAGCATCGGCTACGCCTCATGCATATCTATCCGCTCGTTTTCGCTCGTACCGGTTTTTTGTGTACAACGAACGGCACTGACCCTGTTGACCGCCTGATCTTAGCTGACAACGAGTCGCCCTTAGATCTTGCGGCGGTAAACACTGCCACCCATATAACGCTCATAAGCACCTCCGGACGCCTTAGTATGCTTGCAAGGCAGGTCCTGCTGACCGGCGGAATGCGTGTATATTCCCCTTATCATGCAAGACCGCTGCCCAAAGGTCTTTTGGCTCTTAACAGGGAAAGCGTATGTCTTGCACCTGCCGGCACATCGCCGCGCCTTTCACTCATCACGGTCAACGGATCCATGCGCCGTGCAGGAGACATGGCTAATCCGGCGGAGGCCGAGGCGTGTGTTTCTCGCGCCCGTGCCCTTGCCGCCGACGGTGCAAACGTTGCACTGTTTGCCCTGACCCATGGACAATGTGCCTATCTGCGGCATTTATTATGCGTCAGCGCCGAAAACGATGCCGTTATATCCGATGCACTAAAGGAAAACCGTATCGTTGTACGAAACGCCTTTGAACCATGCTATGAGGTCTACGATCATGTGCTGCTCACGTTGGGTGCAGCGGCTGACCATGATGGACTGTGCCGCACGGTCTGCACAAGCTCTCTTGCCGGCCTAAAAAAAGCCCTGCTTGCAAGTCTTGCCACAGCGCGTAAGGAAGCGCAGCTTGTTACCTCTCTCTCCCCTAAGGAGGCTTCCGCCCTTGCCATGCGAAGCACCCAGGGTGAGGAATTGCTTCTCATGCTGCAATGTGCTGAAGGGACCGCGACCATGGACGCTTCGCTTCTCACACCGCCAACGGCTTCCGAAAATGCTCTGTATCATCTGTACCCCGACTCGTATCCGGCTCATGGTGTATTTGCCTGCGGTGCAGAGGCAGTCTGCGGCACAAACGCATATCTATACGACCTTACCCAGGCACACGATCTCTTCGAACGCTTAGAGCTATGTGCCCAACTAAATCAGAACGGCTGGAATGCAGTATGCATATGTCCGCTGGATACCATGCCGCAATAAGCCACTTCAGGAAAGGATGTGTCCCATGCCGGATATTCGAGGAGCCTGTATCGGCATTGATCTCGGTACGGCCAACTGTCTTGTATGCACAAAGGAAAAAGGCGTTGTCATACGGGAACCTTCGGTGGTGGCCTACGATCTTGGTGCACAACGCGTGCTTGCCATTGGCACAGAAGCCAAACGCATGATCGGAAAAACGCCCTATGGCATCACAACCGTCAAGCCTTTACGCGATGGTGTGATCGCCGATTTCAGTCTGACACTCGTGATGATGAAATTATTTATCAAGCGCGTCATGCATGCATCACTGTTTTCCAAACCCAAAGTCATTGTCTGTATTCCCTATGGCATTACCGAGGTGGAGCAACGAGCGGTAGAAAACGCCGCTATCGAAGCCGGAGCCTCCGGTGTGGCTTTGGTCGAAGAGCCCATCGCTGCTGCTATCGGTGCGGGACTGCCCATTCGACAGCCCAAAGGAAACATGATCGTGGATATCGGCGGGGGAACCACCGAGGTAGCGGTCGTCACCGGCGGTGGGATCGCTGTCTCACATTCGCTCCGAAAGGCTGGCGATGCCTGCGACAAGGCGATTACCGAATATGTTCGAAAAAAATTCAATGTACTCATCGGAGAAGCCACAGCAGAAAATATCAAGATCGAGATCGGCTCCGCGCATGAAGCGACCGATATGGGAATGCTTGAGG
>CAZAWG010000140.1:0-4743 GCA_964488785.1 uncultured Oscillospiraceae bacterium
CGCCTGGGGCGCCCCTGTTTCACCGATGGTATAGGAAACGCCATCCGGGGTTTCTGCAAAGCTGACCGAAGCATCGAAAAAATAAAGCGTGGACAGCCGGGAAGCTGCGCCATAGGCAAGCGTCACATTATCTTTACGAAAGGTATACACCGGGTTATCCGGTATTTTCTTATGGATGACCTCCGGCTCGACCGAAACGCCGCACGACTCCAAATAGCTTGCGGCATCCTCCAGCATGGCATCCGACAGATAGAGCTTTGCGGAGCGTGTACGCACACACAGAACGAGCAAAAGTACATCCACAAGCAGAAAGGCAACGGCTAAAAAGCACATGGTTTTCTTCAGATTCATTCGCTTTTTTCCTCCCCTTCCCGTGCTGCCACCCAAACGAGCTTTTCCTGATTGGTGGAGGCATCGTTTTCAAACATGGCGTAGTATGTGGTCATTCCGGAGACATCGGCGGAAAACAGTGGCAATGTTAACGTTTGTGGAAGAACAGGCTTAGTCATATAGCCACTGTCACAGAACAGAGTAGTTGCCGTGAAGGCTGTCACAGCATCTGCTTTCATTTCGACCGAAATATCATAGCTTTTATCGGTGAGCATAACACCGTTATAGAAATATTTCAAATAAAAGACCGTAACACCATTTTCTTTTCCCACCGTACCGACAAGCACCGGTGAGGCATCCCCACCGACAAGCAGCCGGTCGAAGGAGCCCAACAGATATTTGACCCCCAGAATCCGGTCAGAAAAGGAATACGAGGTATCGTTATCCGGATAATAGCCCAGAAAATCCGACAAATGAAGTCCATCATCGCCGGCTGTAAAGGTCATACCGGCATTTTCCAGATCCACATACAGTTCCCGCTTTTCATCCACAAAGTTTACCACATTGCCATCGCCGGTACGGATACATTTCGTCACGCCCGTATTGAAGCCCAGCGTCTTTAACAGCATATTGGTCTTATCCTCGCCCATCTGATAGCTGTAAAAGGCAGAGGAAGGCATAATGACCACCGAAGCCACATCGAACGATTCTGTGAACACGACCGAATGCGGCAGACCCTCCGTAAAGGAGAAGCCGGCATAGCCCTTTGTTTCCCGAATGGAGTACAGGCTATCAGCATTATACGGAAGATCCTCCCACGGATACAGGCATACAGCATTCAACGCGGCATCCAGCATGACGGCATACACGAAATTCTGCTCATCCGGCAGAAGGAAGATATACTTGACGAAAAAATTCTCCGATGGCCCGGAAGCATCTCCGTTACGAAGGGACGGCAGCAGTGCCGCCGCCGGCAATTCGCCAAACAGGGCATAGAAGGTATATCGTTCGGCAGCACACAGTTCGGCTGCATACGCACGCCTATCGGCATCGGTCGGAAGCGATATATGCTTTATTTCACCCGTCAGCAGGCTCTCAAGGGAAGCATCGAGCATAGCAAACAGCGATTGGCGCACGGAGGTATCGAAAGTCGCCGCATACTGTGAGCCATCGGCATATTTTATCCCCATAAAATACGGCGAAAGCAGCGATTTTGTGCCGGTTTTTTCATCGTATGCACTACCGGCGACAATCCAACGGTCTTTCGCCGGTATTTCCGGAAGAGTCGAGGAAGTGCCATTGACACGCAGATCAAGGTAATAGCCGCTGAGAAGAAGCATAACAACAAACAGCACGGCGCACAGAAGCACAAGGACTGCCCTATCCAAAGGCGTTTTTTTAAGCTTCTGCCCAAGGTCTGCGATTTTCTGTTTTACAGGCACGGTCTGCACTTCTCCTTTCCAATTTGAGACGAAAGCCGTCTATTCAAGGGGCTCTTTTTCCGCTTCGTCATCCGGCGCTTCGTTGTTGGAAGCAACACGTTCGGCTTCTTTAGTCGATATTTCCTTTAGCAATTCGGAGATACGCGCACCATGTTGTGCGCCGGTATCCTTCATAAAGGAAAGCTCGGGTGTTTGCCGCAGGGACAGGCGGCTTGCCAGCTCATGGCGGATATAGCCCATTGCCGAATAGAGTCCTGCCTTAACATCCTTATCCACGCCGGTCATATGGCTGTAATAGATCTTACAGAATTTGAGATCAGGGGTGGTTTCGGTTTTGGTGACGCTGACAAAGCTTGCCGACACACGCGGGTCTTTGACGTTTTTCAAGATATACATAAGCTCGCGCGAAATATCCTCATTCACGCGGCTTGCGTGGTAATGCGGTCGTTTTTGCATGGAGTATCCTTTCCCTTTCTATGGCGAATAAAAGGCGCGGCAGAACCCCTCGGAGAATGTCCGAAGGCTCTGCCGAGCGAATGATTTATGGGTGGGGGGCATTTTCTCGATCAGCCGCGTGCAACCTCTTCCATGATAAAGGCTTCCAAAATGTCCTCTTCCTTGATATCGTTGAAGCGTTCCAGAGCGATACCGCACTCGTAGCCCTGTGCGACCTCCTTTGCATCGTCCTTGAAGCGCTTTAAGGAGCTGATCTTATCCTCGAAGATCACAACACCGTCGCGCACCACACGGATCTGCGAATTACGCGTGATCTTTCCATCCTGCACATAGGAACCGGCGACAAAGCCGATACCCGGCACATGGATGGTCTTACGCACCTGGGCATGACCCAGGACCACTTCTTTATATTCGGGTGCAAGCATACCGTTGATTGCGGCGGTAATTTCCTCGATGCAGTCGTAAATGACGCGGTATGTGCGAATATCCACATTCTGGCGTTCTGCCGAATCCATAGCACCCTTATCCGGACGGACGTTAAAGCCAACGATAATGGCATTGGAAGCGGCGGCAAGCATGACATCGCTCTCGGTCACGCCGCCCGTTGCCGAATGGATGACCTTGACCTTGACTTCCTCGTTGGAAAGCTTTTCGAGAGACGCCTTGACGGCTTCGGCCGAGCCCTGAACATCGGCCTTGACGATGATGGCAAGCTCCTTGACGCCCTCGCTTAGCTGATCGAACAGCGTATCGAGAGACACCTTGGCATTGGCCTTGAAGATCTCCTCCTTGGCTTCGTTCTTACGCTTATCGACAAGCTCCTTCGCCATACGTTCGTTAGCGACCACGCGGAACTCCTCGCCGCCCTCCGGGGCTTCGGAAAGACCGGTGATCTCGACCGGTGTGGAGGGACCTGCCTCTTTTACGGTCTTGCCGGTATAGTCGCACATCGCGCGGACACGTCCGATGGAGGTGCCGGCAATGACCATGTCGCCGCGATGGAGCGTTCCTGCCTGGACAAGGACGGTTGCCACCGGTCCACGACCCTTATCGAGCTTGGCTTCGATGACCACGCCCTTAGCGGCGCACTTGGAATTCGCCTTAAGCTCCTTCATATCGGCAACGAGCAGCACCATTTCGAGAAGCTCCTCAATGCCCTGATGCTTGAGCGCAGAGACCGGCACACAGATGGTATCGCCGCCCCATTCTTCCGGGACCAACTCATAGGTGGTCAGGTTCTGCTTGACACTCTCGATATTTGCGCCGGGTTTATCGATCTTATTGATTGCCACGATGATGGAGACACCGGCGGCTTTGGCGTGGTTGATAGCTTCGACGGTCTGCGGCATGATGCCATCGTCGGCAGCCACAACCAAGATCGCGATATCGGTTGCCATGGCACCGCGCGCACGCATAGCGGTAAAGGCTTCGTGACCGGGGGTATCCAAAAACGTGATATCGCGGTCGTTGATACGCACCTTATACGCACCGATGTGCTGGGTGATACCACCGGCTTCACCGGCGGTGACGTTGGTATGCTTGATAGCATCCAAAAGGGAGGTCTTACCATGGTCAACGTGACCCATGACAACGACGACCGGGCTTCTGGGCTCGAGATTTTCTTCGGATTTTGCTTCTTCCTCGGCGAACAGCTTTTCTTCGATGGACACGACCACCTCATGCTCTGCCACGATACCAAGCTCATCGGCGAGAAGGTATGCCGTATCGAAATCGACCATCTTATTCGCGCCGACCTGATCCATGCCAAGACCCATAGCAAGAAGCTTTTTGATGACCTCACCGGTCGTGATCTTGAGAGCGGCGGCAAGGTCGCTGATCATGATAGTATCCGGGAGTGTGATGGGACCGGTGAATTTTTTCGCCGGTTCGACCGAAGTCTGTGTGCCCTTGCGCTTGCCCTTTTTGCCTTTTCCACCGGGAGTCGTGACCATGACATCGCGTGCGGCAGCCTCGTTGCGTGCAATACGTCCGCCAACGCCCTTCTGCACGCCGGAATTTTTCTTTTTCATGGGCTTAGCGGTCTTTTCGCCATCCACCATTTCGGCAAGGGTATCGAGCTTTTCATCGTATTTGGACAGATCGACCTCGCTGGTACGCATATCCATGATACGCACCTTTCCATCGCTGTCGGCAAGGGGCGTTGCGCCCTCCTTGCGTTCGCCGGCATAGCGGCTCTTGATACGGCCATCCTTATCGAACACCGGCTTTAAGCTTGGCTGACGGACCGACTGTGAATCCTCATCGCGATCCCGGCCGGGTGCGGTATTTTTATTAAAGCGCGGCTTAGGAGCGGCTTTCTGTTGATTGGAGGAAGCACCCTCGTTGACAAAGCCGTCCTTAGTGAACTTGACGTTGGTATACTTATCAAAGCGCTCGTTTTTATCGTAGCGTCCATACGGTTCGCTCTTTTCGGGGCGGATGCCCTCCTGCTTTAAGAGCTGAGCGCCCTCACGCTGTATTTTATTGATCTGGCGCTCGATCTGCTTATCGGCTG
>CAZAWG010000141.1:0-4725 GCA_964488785.1 uncultured Oscillospiraceae bacterium
AGTAAGACACATTTTTCGCATGGTGTCATAGTGACCGGTGTCTCCAAAATTGTGCCAAAGCCCCAGGGAGACGGCCGGCAGCTTTAAGCCGCTGCGCCCCAGACGATTGTAGGGAAGGGTCTCATAGCGTTTTTCGGATGCGATATACATCGTTATTCCTCCTTATCAGGCTTTCCCGATCAACAGGACAGCCTACCATGATTTTTCGGCGTTTCGCCGTACATTTCCTCTAATTCGTGCTGAATTTCCTCGGCGCGCGCGATCTGATCGTTCAAATTCCATTTTCCGATATTCACCCCATCGCGCATAAACATCGAGCCGCATTGATGAAAATAGAACTCGATATTCCGTTCCTTTGCTTCCAAAAACAGGTCACGCACCCATTCCCATTGGATCGGACGGACCTCGTTTTTGGGCGACATCTCTCCGCCGACATTCACGCAGCGGATCAGCCCTGTATCCAGATATTTTCCCAATGAGATCGGTGCAATGAGCGGCGAACAGAATACCTCTCTGTGCCGGACAGGGGCGTCCAAAAAGGCTTCCAGACGCTTATCGGCCATTTCCTGGTTTTCAATGGAAATACTGATATGCACGTGTTCCCAGCCGTCGCCCCAGTCAGCCGGTACGCAGGCTCGGATGCGCTCCGGACGTTTGGTGGTGGTGACAAAAACGCAGTCCCTTCTGCGGCGGATGAAGTCCCAGCAGCCTTCGCGCCATTCGTCTGCTTCCTCAATGAAAAAGTCAGAGGAAAAGCACAGCTTGACTAACGAGCCAGGCGGGCAATCCTTGTCTTTTAATTCATAGGTCGTTTTCCCTTTGGTGATGATGGTGGTATCGCGCCCATAGCGCTTATCCATTTTATAGACGAAGCAGTTTTTGCAGCCCGGACTGACCTTTTTGCAGCCATGCCAGGGATTCCAGGGAACCGCCTTGCTTATGGTATCGTTCTGCATACCTGTTATACCTCTTTTCTTTTCTCTGAAACCGGTTTTGATTTAAAATAACGAATGATAATAAGCATTAACAGGGTTCCCAGAACCGGGAAGAGCGCGCTCACAAGCATTCCGGTCTGCAAGCCGGAGTGATCGGCAATGACGCCCATTAGCTGCGGCGCGAACGAAGCGCCTAAATCGCCGCCAGCCGCCATGAGCGCATAGGTCGCGACCCCCACGCCAGGAACGTTTTCTTCCATCATGATCAGAGTTCCCGGCCAAAGCATAGCGGTGAAAACGCCGGTCAGAACACACGCGATAAAGGCAGGAAAAACAAGCGTGGAAAGCCCGGCGACCAGATAGCAGACTGCCGCACCGATCATGCCGATAAGAAGCATTTTGCAGATATTCTTGCCCCATTTTGCATAGCTAATACGTGTAAGTCCTAAAAGAATGGCAAACATCGCCATACCTAAAATATCCCCTACCGTTTTATCGATATGTAGGGCGGCTTCCATATAGCTGGATATCCAGTTGGACATTACATTTTCCGCACAGCTTCCAAAGAAAATACAGCCAACACAAAGCGCGACGCCGACTGTATGCTTTTTGCTTTTAGTGACTTTTGCCGAGGCTTGATCGGTACTCATCTCCGGCATAGGCGAGAGCATGAATAAAACGGCCGCAACGATCGGCCAAAGTGCAAAAAACAGGGTGAGGATCGCCCAATGCTCTGCGCCAAACAGCTTAATAAACAGTGTGCCGACCACAACCACGCTGAACACCCCAAACGCATACAGCGAATGGAGCTTGCTCATATCCCGCTGTGGATCATCCGAGGGGATGGCCGCAATGGTCGGGCTGAGAAGAACCTCTGAAAGTCCGGCAGAGACCGAGAAAATGATCGTTCCGATCACAAGTCCAACATATGCCATGTGTGGGAAAAGTGTGGGAAGCAGGGCATAAAGCACAAGTCCCAGTGCCGTGATGAGCGGCATGACCTTTACGACCTTGGGAATGTTGAATTTTTTGGAAAAGATCGTAAAGATCAGATCGATGGCAAACTGTGTGCAGAGATTTGTCAAAACGAGCGTACCGAGAAGTGTCCATGAAATATTGTACATTTCATGGAAGGTCACAAATAAAAGCGGCGGTAGACAGAATACCGACGACATGGTGAAATAGGCGGAATAGCACGCAAAGCGTGTCCGATTGAATTTTGAAGCATCCATAATCAATTTCCTTTTCGTTTTTTAGAATCAGATGGTATGGAATATTATAGTGCATTTGTCAAAAAAAGTCAATTCCTTTCATGGAAAAAAGTTTGCACAAGATACTTTTTAAGTACTTTTCAAGCTTCTCAGCATAGACTGAAGTAAGAATTGTTATAGTTTTTCCGAAAAAGAGTACACAATCTGTACTCTGCATAAAATATTGCAAAAAATGCTTGTAAAATCCTGAAATCTGTGCTATACTATAAAGGAATAATGGGATGGTATTATTTTGCCTCCCATGAAAAGTGGAAAGGATGAGCCGATATGGCAAAAATGACGTATAAAACGAGCGGCGTCTGTTCCCGTGCCATCCATATCGAGACGGAGGCAGGGTGCGTCAAGGAGGTTCGCTTTGAGGGCGGCTGTGCCGGGAATACTCAAGGTGTTGCGGCACTTGTGAAGGGAATGCCGGTGGAGGAAGCTATCGAGCGGCTTTCCGGCATCAAATGCGGCTTTAAAAGCACCTCTTGCCCCGATCAGCTGGCTAAAGCGTTAGCACAGGTCGAACAGACCGATAAGGAATAAAAACGTCATAAATGACTGGTAAAGGTTTTATAGAAAGGGAGAACGAGTATGTCTGATTACATGGCTGAATACAGAAAATGGCTGTCCTATGATGCTTTAGAGCCGGAATTGAAAAAAGAGTTAGCTGCCATTGAAAATGACCGGGGCGAGATCGAGGAACGCTTTGCTTTTCCGCTTTCCTTTGGAACTGCAGGGCTTCGCGGCGTGATCCGTGCCGGACTCAACGGAATGAACATTTATACCGTGGCACAGGCAACGCAGGGACTTGCAGAATTAGTCAAGCGTGACGGAGGCGCGGAAGCCGGCGTGGTCATTGCCTCGGATACGCGCATTAAATCCGATGCGTTTTCGGAAATATCCGCGCGTGTTTTAGCCGCCAATGGCATTCGTGCGTATCTGTTTGATGCACCGCGCCCCACACCGGAGCTGTCGTTTGCGCTCCGTTACCTCCATGCCAAGGCTGGTATCAACGTGACAGCCTCTCATAACCCAAGCATTTATAATGGCTATAAGGCTTATTGGGAGGATGGCGCACAGATATCCCCGGAGCAGGCAGAGGTCGTTTCTTCGGCGATCGACAGTGTGGATATTTTTGAGGGTGTCAAGCTCATGGAGCTTGAGCAAGCCAAAAAGGAAGGGCTTATTCAGATCATCGGTCAAGAGGTCGATGAGGCGTATATGCAGGTCGTGCTTGCCGAACGCATTCGTCCGGAAGCGGTCGCGGAGGTGGCCGACGATTTCAAGGTGGTC
Organism: uncultured Oscillospiraceae bacterium; assembly: GCA_964488785.1. Lineage (GTDB taxonomy): Bacteria > Bacillota > Clostridia > Oscillospirales > CAG-382 > UMGS882. Next base: position 3,485 of record CAZAWG010000141.1, read on the forward strand.
TACACACCGTTCCATGGAACCGGTCGTGTGCTTGTTCCGGAGGTGTTAAAGCGTGCCGGATTAAAGCACTTATACTGTGTGGAAGAGCAGATGACCCCGGATGGACGTTTTCCGACCGTCAAAAGCCCTAACCCGGAGGATAAAGAGGGCTTTGCCCTTGCTATCGAGATAGCGAAAAAGCATGGCTGTGATCTTTTGATCGGTACCGACCCGGATGCCGACCGCGTAGGTGTCATCGTGCGCACAGCAAACGGCGAATTTATGCCGTTGACCGGAAATCAGATCGGCGTAATGCTTCTTTCCTATATCATCGAGGCACGCAAGCTTGCCAATAAGCTGCCAGCCAATGCCGCCGCTGTTAAATCCATTGTCAGCACTACGCTTGCGAACCGTATCTGCGAAGCAAACGGCGTGACCATGGTCGAAGTGTTAACCGGCTTTAAGTTCATTGGAGAGAAGATCAAGGAATTTGAAGCGACTGGTTCGCACACCTATATTTTCGGCTTTGAAGAAAGCTATGGCTATCTGTCCGGTACCTATGCACGCGATAAGGATGCCGTGTGCGCTTCCATGCTGATCACCGAAATGGCGGCTTTTTACCGTGCCCGCGGCAAGAGCTTATATGATGTGCTTTGTGGCATTTTTGAAAAATATGGCTGCTATTCGGAAGGCATCAGCACCATTGTATTGCCGGGCTTAGATGGCCTTGCCAAGATGAAGGCTCTGATGGATGGACTGCGTGCCGCACCGCCGAAGGAGCTTGCCGGCAAGAAGGTCGTGCGTGTGGCGGACTATCAGACTGCACAGATCACCTATGCGGACAATCAGACCGAGCCGACCGGACTTCCGCGCTCCAATGTTCTGTTCTATACGCTGGAAAACGGCGATTCGGTGGTCATTCGTCCGAGTGGAACGGAACCAAAGATCAAGCTTTACTATCTGGTTTCCGATAAAACGATCGAAGCGGCGGACTGTAAGAGAGCGGAATATAAAGCTGCCTTTGAACAGCTGCTTGGCTAATATGTAAATGGAAAAACGAATCGAAAGGATATCAAAACATGGCTAACGACAACAAGAAAATGGTGGAAAAGATCACCTCACGCGATGTAGATTTTGCCCAATGGTATACCGACATCGTCAAAAACGCAGATCTTGCCGATTATTCCGGCGTAAAGGGCTGTATGATCATCCGTCCGTATGGCTACGCTATCTGGGAAAACATTCAGCGTATCATGGATGGT
>CAZAWG010000142.1:0-4713 GCA_964488785.1 uncultured Oscillospiraceae bacterium
ATCGAACACATATAGTATAGCATGAAAGCCGCCAAAATGCAATACTTTTTTTGCGTTTCAGCATAATATTTTCATTTTGTACTTATTTTGACGAGCTTCCAGCCGTTTCGCCTTAAAAGGCGAAACGGAAGATCAGCGGAAGCGCAATGCCTATGATGGCACCCACGACCACCTGAAACGGCGTGTGCCCGAATATTTCACGAACCGTGGTGTCGATGGGACTCTGGTTCTGGTTGATCAGGTGTCGAATGATCTGGTTGAGTGTCTGCGCCTGCTCACCGGCACTGCGCCGTACACCCATGGCATCGTACATCACGATGAAGCTGAGTACACAGCACGCGGCAAATAACGGCGAAGCAAATCCCTCGACAATGCCGACCGAGGTGCTGAGCGCACAGACCGTAGCTGTGTGGGAGGAGGGCATACCGCCGGAGGATAAAATGGTTTTAGCGGTCAGATTCTCACGGCAGACGATGAGCGTCAGCACAAATTTGATGATCTGCGCAAGAAGCCAGGCACAAAAAGCCATCACAAGAGGCGTGTTGGAGCCAAGTGCCGCAAGAGAATATTGAGAATACATGGTGGTTCTACACATCCGTTCCTTTATGATATCAGTGGTTTCGTTCCAATATATAGTCGCATAACGCATACAGCGCCGAGGTATCGGCTCCCTCAAAGACATACAGAGCGTTTTTGGCAAGTGCTGCCTCGTCTGCCGCTCTTTGACGCGCACCGCCAATGCCGAGTAACGACACAAAGGTGGTCTTTCCGTTTTGTGCGTCACTACCGACTGGTTTTCCGAGTGTTTCCGTGTCCCCACATACGTCAAGAATGTCATCCGTGATCTGGAAGGCCAGTCCAAAATGTGCCGCAAAAGCTACCGCCGCGCGCATCTTTTCTGAATGCTCGTCAAGCCCGGCGGCAAGACACCCGAGCTTCACAGCGGTTTCGAATAATGCGCCGGTCTTTTTCTGCTGCAATAACGTTAAAAAGGCCTCATCGACCGAATGCTCTTCTGCCCACATATCGAGCTGTTGTCCGGCGATCATGCCGTGCGCACCGGCTCCTTCTGCAAGACACCGCACGGCCTCTGTCCGTGCTTCGGCAGAAATGTCACTGCCCACAATGCATTCAAACGCCGAAAACACAAGTGCATCCCCGGCAAGAAGAGCCGTTGCATCGCCAAACACGACATGATTGGTCGGCTTTCCGCGCCTGAGTGTATCGTTGTCCATACAGGGAAGATCGTCGTGGATGAGCGAAAAGGTGTGTACCATTTCTAAAGCGGCGGCAAAGGGAAGCGCCGATGATGGCTCTTTTCCGCAAAGCGCACAGAATTCCAAAACGAAAAACGGGCGAAGCCGCTTGCCGCCGGCAAATAAACTGTATGCGACCGAATCGAATAAGGGCGTGACGGCTTCCTTTGCGTTATGCAGCGTTGTATCCGCATACAGCGCATCCGTGCATTTTTTCATATATTCCTCGGTCTGTGCGGCATAGTGAGTCATTTTTTCGCGAAATTGCATGATGACTGCCTTTCTGTTGTATTATTCGTTGATGTCGGCTGTGTCCTCGCCCTTGGAAAGTAGAGTGATCTTTGCTTCCGCGTTTTTTAATTCCAAAGAGGTCTGCTTTAACAGCACGGCTCCTTCTTCGTATAAGGCGAGGGCTTCCTCCAAAGAGGGCGTTTCATTTTCTAAAATATCCGCAATGCGGGATAACCGTTCGAGCGACTGCTCAAAGGTCAGCTTGGCTTTTTTGGTGGGCATGGCGTTCTCCTTGTCGATTTACGCTTCCGGTGGGAGCGCAGCTTTTGATTTGGTCTTTTTGGTGAGTCTTGCCTGCTTGACTTCAACGTCAACCTCTCCATCGGCAAAGCGCAGGGTCAAGGGCTTGCCGGTCTGCACTCCGGCAGCACTCGTCACAACGTGTTCTTCATCATCGAACACGGCGGCATACCCCCGTGCCAACACATTCATCGGGTTGAGTGCCGCAAGACGGGAAGCCTGCGCCGCAAGAGCCTGTCGGTCGGCTTGCAAGATGCGCGAAAGCTCTGTGGAAATGTGCCGCTCGAGAAAGGCAAGCTCCTCGTTCAGCCGGTCGGTAAGATAGCTTGCGGAGCGGAAGCACTTTTTTTCGGCAAGCGTGACAAGCTCCTTGCGGTCTTTCTCGAGCACGCGCTTCATGGCGGTGTCAAGCCGCGCTTTCCCTCCGACAAGAGCCGCAAGCAGCTCTGTCTTTTCCGGAACTGCCAGTTCAGCCGCCGCCGAGGGGGTCGGAGCGCGCAGATCCGCGACAAAATCGCATATGGTGAAATCGGTTTCATGCCCCACAGCCGAAATGACCGGTGTTTGGCAGTGGTAAATGACATGAGCAAGCTCTTCGTTGTTGAAGGCCCACAGATCCTCAATCGAGCCGCCGCCACGTCCTAAGAGGATCACATCCACATCGCTCTGCGCATCAAAATAGCGTAAGCCGCGTATCAGGTCGGCCGGAGCCATATCGCCCTGCACAAGAGCGGGATAAATGAGAATTTCGGCAAGCGGAAAACGGCGCGACAGGATATTCTTCATATCGGCTACCGCTGCTCCAATGGGAGAGGTGATGATGCCAATTTTCTTCGGATAGGGCGGAAGCGGCTTTTTGTGTGCCGGATCAAAATAGCCCGCCCTTTCCAAGCGCTCCTTCATCTGCTCAAAGGCGGCATATAAAGCGCCCTTTCCGAGTGGCTCCATGGTGTCGGCATACAGCTGATATACGCCGTCGCGCACAAAGACCGATATGCGCCCGGATACAAGCACCTGCATATTGTTTTCCGGCACAAAACGGATTTTCGAGGCATTGGAGGCAAACATCACGACCTTTAAGAGGGACGTGCCATCCTTGAGTGTGAAATAAAAATGCCCGGTCTTGTAGTGATTGGTGAAATTGGATATTTCGCCCTTGACGTGTACGCGCGAAAGAAACACCGAAGCATCCACAAGCCCTTTGATGTACTCATTGAGCTGGGAGACGGTGAGGGTAGGGGATTCTAATTTCATAGCTCTCCTTTCGTGCGAGCCTCTTCAAACGACTTTGAGGCAAGTAAGGCGACCCCAACGGCGTTGTCGCTGGATAGCTCACGCGAAGCAAAATAGACCTGCTGCATTGCTGAAAGTCTTTCCCGAATGAGCCGATTGCTCATCACGCCGCCGGCAAGTAATACCGGCTTTTGAGGATCGTTTTCGCGCAGAGCCTTGATGGAGCCTTCCAACGTGCGTGCAATGCTTTCAAATAAAAACGCAGCACAGTCAGCCTGGTTTTCCCCGGCTGCAAGATAGGCTTCGAACTTATTCTGTAGACCTGAAAGCGAGAAATAGCCGCCATCGCGCCCACAAACACGGCGAGGAAGCTTTTGCACAGCCTTTTCCGATAACTCATCCAAGGCCTTGCCGCAGGGGAAGGAAAGCCCTAAGCGAACTCCGGCGCGGTCAATGATCTGCCCGGCACTGGCATCCTTGGTGCCGCCGACGATGGACACGGAAAAGGTATGCCCATCGGGATGGACGGCTAAAGCCTCTGTTGTTCCGCCTGAAACATGATAGGAAAGAAAATCCTTCGAAAAGACCTCCGGCGCACCGGAGGAATGAATGCCTGCCATGATGTGCCCTGCCTGATGGGAAAAGGAATAAAGCGGCACGCATCCGGCAAGCGAAACAGCACTTGCAAACGAAAACCCGGCTAAAAAGCAGGGCATATAGGAGCCATCCGCATCGCGTGGCTTGACGGATACCCCCACACCGCAAAGTGTCGCCGGGTCATAGCCGGTGCCCGAAAACAGTTCACCGGCAAGCTCCGGAAGTGCTTTTGTGTGCAAAAAGACCGCGTCGCTCTGACGAAGCCCACACGCGCCCTTTTCGACCGGCAGAAGCCGGCGCACACTTGCGATAACATCCCCATTTCTTACAAGTGCAAGACTGGTGGTATAGTTGCTGGTGTCAACCCCTAAAAACAGCTTTTCTTCGCTTGTCATCGGTCAAACTGTTTGCGTATCGTCAGAAACGGACGATGCATTTTCGGCAGCTTCCTTTGGAGCGCCTATGAGCTTTTCGGCTGCACCCAAAACGCCGTTGACAAAGGTATAGCTGTCCTCGGTGTCAAAGCGCTTGGCAAGCTCAATGGCTTCGTTGATGGATACCTGAACCGGAATGTCCTCCATATATAGCATTTCATAAATAGCTATGCGCAAAACCGATACAGAAATGCGTGAAATGCGCTTTTTGCTCCATTTTTCGGAGCAGCGCTCGATCAGAGCATCGATCTGGGCAATGTTCGAGATGACACCAAAATAAATCTTGCTGAAATAGGCATCCTCGCGCAGCTCCGCACAAATGCATTTTTCTTTTTCATCGTAATAGTTTTCCAAATAGAGGTCTAACAATTCCTCCGGTGCTTCCGTGCTGTGGAAGCTGTAGTCAAAGAGCATACATAATGCCGCTTCTCTTGCTTGTCGTCTGGTCATGAGTGATTCTCCATTTTATATGAAATCGTATTTTTAACTATTATAACATATATTTCGCCGCTTTGCAAGACCATTTCGTGAGTTCTGAAACTTTTTGTTTTTCGTTTTTTTATGCCGGTTCCGCAAGCAAAAAAGGAATACGTGTTGTATTCCGCAGTGCTGCGTAATCCCGCTTCCGGGATCTTTATTCGGCGGCTTTTGCGGCTTTAGTA
>CAZAWG010000143.1:0-4695 GCA_964488785.1 uncultured Oscillospiraceae bacterium
GGTCTCCCACAGCTCACGGCGCAGCATGATCGGGGTGCTGATCTCCTGATAGCCCTCACGGGTGTGGATTCTTCTCCAATAATCGATCAGCGTGTTCTTCACGATCATACCCTTCGGCAAGAAGAACGGGAAGCCGGGGCCCTCCTCCATAAGAGCAAATAAGCCAAGCTCCTTGCCCAAACGGCGATGGTCGCGCTTTTTGGCTTCTTCGATGCGGGCTAAATGCTCATCTAACTCGCTCTGCTTGGGAAACGCCGTACCATAGACACGCGAAAGCATCTTGTTCTTTTCGTTTCCGCGCCAGTAAGCACCGGTGCAGGAGGTCAGCTTGATGGCCTTGAGCTTGCCGGTGGAGGCAAGATGGGGACCGGCACACAGATCGGTGAAATCGCCCTGGGTGTAGAACGAAACTTCGCTGCCCTCCGGCAGATCGTTGATCAGCTCTACCTTGTAGGGTTCACCCTTTTCTTCCATATATTTTACAGCTTCCTGGCGCGGCTTGACCGAACGGACAAGCGGAAGATCCTCTTTGATGATCTTCTTCATTTCCGCTTCAAGCTTTTCCAAAACGTCAGCCGTAAAGGGAATTTCCGTGTCTACGTCATAGTAGAAGCCATCTGCAATGGACGGACCGATGGCAAGCTTTGTATCGGGATACAAACGCTTGATTGCCTGCGCTAACACATGGGAAGCCGTGTGACGATAAACGCGGCGACCGTCCTCATCCTCAAATGTAAGAAATTCGATCGCGCCGCCCTTTTCGGGAACGCTTGTCATTTCGACGATCTCTCCGTCAAGACGAGCGGCAAGAGACGCACGTGCAAGACCGGCACTGATCTTTTCGGCAACCTCCTTGACCGTCGAGCCTTCCGGCATTTCAAGGGTACTGCCGTCCTTTAGAATAAATGCGAGCATGGGAATATACCTCCGAAATAATAAATTTATAGCTGTGATAAAATAAAACAGCCCCGTACATACCAGAAGATATGTACGGGGCGATAGAGACTGTATCGCGGTTCCACCCGTTTTCGAGCTTTCTGACCTACGAAAAAAAGCTCCTCAATGTACCGTAACATGGCTCACACGCCGCAGATTGTGACTTCTGCGGAACTCACGGGTGGTAGAAGCAGCATAGCCGAAGCGCTTTCAGCCAAAGGCGCTTCTCTCTGAAAAGGGGCTGCATCCGTGTCCCGATCATCGTTGATACCTTATTATACACCCTTTTTTCCACTTTGTCAAGAGCCGATGAAAAGGTTTGTGAAAAACTTGGTACTGCTTACTTAAAGCACCTCGAACACGGCTCATACTTGCTCTGTGCCTCGGCTTCCGTAAGACTGATGACCGTCTTGCCGCTTATATAGCTACACCCGGCCTTGTGATACTTTTTTCCACCGGAGGTTGCATAATAGACCGCACCGGTATTCGCTTTTTCTTCCGTGCCGGAAGGGGCAGAAGCTGCGGAGGACGTAGAGGACGTAGTGGACGTAGAGGACGTGGTGGTGCTTTCGGATGGGGCAGGGGAAGGGGCATCGACCGCAGCAGCTCCTGTATCCTGCGCAACAGCAGAAACGGCGGCAGTGTCATGAACTTGCTCGTCTGCTTCCGGTGAAGCCGCCGGAAGAGCTTGCTCGGCTTGTACCTGCTCGGCTGCGTTTTCTTCCATTTCCTCAAAAAGAGGTTCTTCGGCAAGGAAATGCGGAAGCAAGAGACTCTTAAAGATGAGCGCAATCACGGCAAGCACCGCAAGACTTGACAGAAGCATCGAGCCAAACGGGTAAAAGGCAAAATAGCTGTAAAGCAGACCGCGTTTTCGCACTTGCTCTAAGCGATAGGCGAATTCCGCCGCCTTTTCTTCCTCAGCCGGTGTACCGCGAAGCACGTCCTCGGCTGTGGTCTGCACGAAAAGCACACGTCCAAGCTCCAATAACAGCAGATAAAGGAATTCCTCATCCGACACTTCCTTGCGTATAAAGACGATACGGTGCGAATGCGTTCGAACCGTAAAAGCGTATTCACGCGCGGCAGCTTCTTTGACTTTCAAAGTCTCCAATAAACGAGCCGTTTCATTGGACAGCTCACGTGCCGAAAAGCGGATAACGGAATACCCCTCCGCGCCTAAAATGTTTTTGATCGCCGCCGGTGTGACCTCATTTACGGCATATTTATCGAGAAGCCGTTTGGTCAGTCGGCGAACTTCGTTTTTATTTTGCCGCATACTCCATTAAAAATAATAGGTGCCGGCTCCGACGGTGTGAGTCACTCCATCGAGCACAAGCTCCGCTTCCACCGGAACAGTGATCTCATAGCGCGTTTTTCCATCCTTATGATACCATTTGGACGAAACGAGTCCGTGACGCGTGTCGATAGAAGCTTCTAAATGCTCTAACCGGTCGCTCGGAAGCGGCGCAATGCGAAGCCTTGAGAAGCCGGCTGCTCCCTCACACATCTGAATGCCGCACGCCTTTTCGTATACCCAATCTGCTACCGCGCCATAGGCATAATGATTGTAGGAATTCATATCCTTGCTCCACACATCACCATTCTGATCGATACCATCCCAATGCTCCCACATGGTGGTAGCCCCCATTCTTACCGAGAAGAGCCAGGATGGATATTCCGTCTGCAATAGCAGCGCATACGCCGTGTCGGCATACCCATTGTCGCTGAGCGCGTGAAGCAGATGCGGCGTGCCTACAAAGCCGGTGGAAAGGCGCATCCCACCAGCACAGACAAGCTCGTTGAGTGTGCGAGCGACCTCTGCCGGATTCTCTGCTAAATCAAAGCGCAGTGCCAGCGCGCATTCGGTCTGTGTGCGGTAATCGGGGAAGCTTTCGCGAAACGCCTTACGGTGTTCTTCAAATAAAGCCTCATAGCGACTGCCATCGCGCCCTAAAGCCCGGTAGGCCTTGGCAAGCAGTGCAAGGTCATAGGCAAGAAAGGCGGCAGCGATAAGCTCCTTGCGTGTCGCACCGGTGTAGCTGCCGGCAGGGGCATCTACCCCTAACCAGTCGCCATAGTGCTGGACATAGCCTTCACGCAGAACGGTTTCGGTGTAGGTGGTCATGGCAGCTAACTGCTTTTCCAAAAGCTCCCTGTTTCCATAGGTCCGGTACATCTGCCACGGCACAATGACTGCCGCATCCGACCAAGCCTCGCCAACGGGGATGAAGTCGAATACATTCGGAACAAAATTGCCGACTTTGCCGGTTTCTTCGATCTCAGCGCGGAAATCTCCCATCCATTTGGCGTAAAAGCGCTCAACATCGAAATTATAGGTCGCCGCCTTAACAAACACCTGCGCATCGCCCGTCCAGCCCAAACGCTCATCGCGCTGGGGACAGTCGGTCGGCACATCCACAAAATTGCAGCGTTGTCCCCAGAAAATGTTGGAGAACAGCTGGTTGAGAGCAACATTTGAGCTTGCCAAATGCCCGGTTTTGCGAATATTCGAATATACGGCAATGGCTGAAAAGGCGTCTTTGGTGAGTGACACGGAAGCCGGAAACCGGTCAATGCGCACATAGCGGAAGCCATAGAAGGCAAGACGCGGCTTGTAGCTCTGATCGCCGTCACGGCAGGTGTAAACATAATCACACCGGGCACTGCGATAGTTTTCGGTGTAGAAATTGCCGTCCTTGTCGAGTATCTCGGCAAACGACAGCGAAACTACCTCACCAGCCTTGGCCCCCTGCAAACGAACCTCCGGATAGCCGGTCAGATTCTGCCCGAAATCAAGCACCGTTTCGCCGCGTGGCGTGGTGAACAGCGCGATGGGTGCAAAACGCTCCTGTTCGATGACCCTCTCACCCTCCTGGGGGATGAGCATGGCGATCGAAGCTTGTGTATCCACCGTGACCGGCGAGAAATCGTGTGGTACGATACGCGCATCAAAATGCTCTCCATCGTAAAAATCGGAGAATAAGACCGGTCCCTTTCCACAGAGCCAGCTGTCATCCGATACGATCACCTCGGTTTTCCCATCCTCGTAAACGATGGTCAGCGTGGCGATCATTTCGGCATCCCATGCTCTGTTTCTTGCTTTTTCGCTGTGATGACGGAGAATGCGCCCATGATACCAGCCCTCGGCAAGCGTCACATTCAGCACGTTTTCGCCCTGTGCGATAAGAGGAGTCACATCGTAGGCTTGAACCTGTAAACGTTTCTCGTAGCACGTCCAGCCGGGCGCTAAAATAAAGTCTCCCACACGCTTGCCGCCAAGCTCAGCATAATAGACCCCTTTTGCGGTGATCTCCAATGTGGCCTTTTGGCAGACAGTATCCATCGAAAATTTCTTTTGAAAGACCGGGCAGATTCCACCGCCGACCGTGGCAAAATCGGCGCGTATCCAATGAGCGTTTGTATGCATAAAAGAACAACCTTTCGTTTGTTTGATGAGATCGTTACATTTGGCTTTATTATAGCGAAAAAACCGTGGTTCGTCAAGGCTTTTTGAGTATTTTGTACGAATTGACACGAAAAAAGTATTGCAATTTACAAAGGGGTGTGCTAAAATGATTTCAAGCAAAGCTTGAAATCAATGAATTGCCTGCGGCAAGAATGGAAACCTTCGGTTTCATGAATTGAGCCTTACGGCACATGAAATGCACTTCGTGCATGATCAGGGTAATTCAAATCATGCTGCGAAGCGGCAAATCATGGCGAAGCCAAATCATGACAATGATAGTTGTCAAATCA
>CAZAWG010000144.1:0-4695 GCA_964488785.1 uncultured Oscillospiraceae bacterium
TTCGAATTCCTTTATAAAGTCTACCGTGCAATAGGGACTTGAAAAGTACCACCAGGATGGATAGTTTGTGCCGTATTCCTGACGGCGCAGATGAAGCTTTCGTGTGTGGTATACCTCATAATCACCGGGATACCAGATCCATTTTGCCTTGCTCATAGCTTATATCTTCCTCTATTCGTTATCTGTGTATACTTCAAGCTCCGGCGATTTGAGAATGCCCCAATCGCTTAGCTGATACTCATATGCCCACGAAACGCCGCGCGAATACCAGTAGTTCGGTCCGCACCAGTAGGCATGGGAGCAGTTATGTAATCCGCCAAAGCAGTTTTGACGTGTACCGAACAGCTTGAGCTCTAAGGTATGTGCGCCCTTTTCCACGCCCGGAATCGAAAGTCCATACGGTGCAAACACGATACGACCGATATCCTTTCCGTCTAAATATGCATGAACCAGTGCGCCGGTGTACTCCTCGCATTTGATGAGCAGCTCACCCTCTTTTTCCATCTCGAAGGGCAGGCAATAGGTTATATTCGCGCCATAGAAGGCAAGCCCCTGATGTAGCACCGAGCCGAAGCCGAGCGTTTCCGGCAGTGCCGTGACCACGCAGGTCGTGCCGATCACGCGCACACCGAATGCGCCAAGCAAGAAGTAGTTTTCCAGACTGGTACGCGCACCGAACGGCGTCTTCACGACAAGCTCATTGTGTCCCTTTTTGAGCGGCGGCAAGGGCATGGTGTGGATATCCTTATCGGTAAAGTAGCCGTCGTATACCACCGGCACGGCTTCACCGTTGAGCCAAACCTCGCTTGCCTCCTCAAAGGCAAGACGGCACTCTACCTCGATTTCGCTCTCAATTTCAAATTTCAAATACGGATAATGCGAAATAACCTCGTCATCTAACTGCCACGGCTGCTTGTCATAGCCGTCCGCCATGGGGAAGCCGTATTTGCGGCGCAGCGCGACATCCTGTCGCAGCATTTCCTCCGGTTCGCCGTAGCTTATGCCATCCTCGGATAAGCGCGGCATATCCAAAACAAGCACATTCGGCTCATCCAGACGGTATGCGACCGGCTTGCGGAAATCGAACGTTTTGACAAGCGTTTTCGATTTTGCCGGAGCGGCCGGAAGCACGCCGATCGCACTTTCTGCTTCCGTCAGACGAAGCAGCAGACTGTCATAGGTATACAGACGTGCCGAAACGATGGTGTTTCCGTTTTTGATGGTATAGCTTGCATTTTCGATTTCACCGGTCAGGGTGTTGTAGACCTTGACGGTATAGGTTCCCTTTAGCTCGATGCGGATATCGCTATGTGGAATGGCGTTCGGGGTCTGCCCCGGAATGAGGTTCGGCTTGCGGCCGTGGGCGATAAACAGATACCGATCTTTTCCGTCTGTGCGCAGCTGGTAGAACAGATCGGAGGTCGGCGCACCGCTCGCGTGCTTGATGGACAGATCGCGTTCCTCGTCTAACGCCGAAAGCAGCGCAAGAGATGTGAACGGAATGCATACCGATTTTTCAAACAGCCTTCGCGGACGGTCGGAAGCAACAGCATCCACATATTTTGGGCAGTCGCCCATAAAGATGACCTTACCGCCGGCGGCCTGGAAGGCTTCCAATGCGTCTAATGTGGTTGCACGGATTGTCTCCACGCCCGGCACAACGACAGCCGAATAGCGCATAGCGCCGACAGTGAGAAGTCCGTTTTCGGCGGTCGGCTTTTGAGTGACGAGCAAGCCTTCGCTTAAGTAGTCGAAATCGATGGTGCCGAATAACAGCCAGGACGTCACATTATCAAAATTCTGTTGGAGCGCGGAACGGAACGCGGCGGTATTTTCCTGTGGACCATAGTGCAGCCAATAGCTCTCCACCGGATGAAGAACGGCGGTGTGGACGGTCGGCTTGCCGCGCGTAAGCGCCGTGTTGACACGGGCAAAGTGATCCTCGATATACGGATATTCCTTGTACCATGCCGACTGATAGCTGATGCTTGCCGGATAATCGCGCTTGGCAGAGCCCTTCATGCTGACCCACGACAGATGCGGCACGCGCACCGTCACGCCTAAAGCCGCCTGCCAGTCGCCCTGTAATTTGTGCCCACGGAAATCATACGTCCAACCGGTCACACCATATAATTCGGAAACCATAGCTTCGCGGTCGAACTGATGTACCGCCGATTGACACTGCTTTGCCGTGGCAAGGCAATAGGCATTGCACAGCATATCGATACCCGGAATGCCAAAGGCGCGGTAGGCGCGCATGGCTTCGCCAAGGGCGTTGGTCTGAGCGCCAAGCGTATCCTCTTCCATCATGTGGCCGGTCAAGTGAATGCCATGGGCTTCACACCAGGCGCCGCATTGATCGGAAAAGGCGCGGGTAAAGCGTTCGCAAACATGGTCGTGATACAGATAGCGAATGCGCGACGGCTCGCCGCATGGCTTGTCCCAGAGCAATTCCGGCAGTCCCTCCAACAGGTCAAGCCCGGTGGCTTCCTTGAAGCTTTCGGGCAGATCGGTGGTGTAGGGAAGGGCGATATCGTTGGTGCTGGCGGCAAAGGGGAGAGCCTGCTTGTGCATGAACTGCGGCTCATCCGTGAAAATGGAGGGCACGTTCTTGCCAAATTCCGCGCCGACAGCCTTTTCATAGGCTTCATAGGTCACACGAATGAATTCGGCAATGGCTTCCGGGTCGAGTGTATCGACATAGGTTTCGCCGTTGAAACGCCCGGTGCGGTCCATGGTGCAGGCATAGACATACCATTTCGTGCCGCTTGCCGTGTCATCCTCACCGATACGCTTGTAGCTCTGAAGCGTTCCATCGACACCCAGCGTCACGTCATAGGCAGCTAAGAAATAGGGAGCGCCCGTGGCGACACCGGTCTGCTTATCCACCGTGTTGTCCTTACGCTTGACGGTGAACAACAGGTGCTTTCGGCGATATTTCGGGTTCTTGGTCACATAGCCGCCGGCAAAGCCGCTCGGCCAGCGATCCTCATCGTAGAGATAGGTGAGCATATGCTGTTCCTTTGCCTTTTCGCAGCACGCCTTGACCATATCCATAAATTCTTCGCCCAAATACTTTGTCGCAAGCCCCGAGCGCGGATGCATATGGAAGCCGCCGAAGCCCATCTTGTGAAACTGCTCGATCTGCCAGCATAATTCTTCCTTTTTTAATTCGGTATTCCACGCCCAGAAGGGAGCAGCGCGGTATTCGCTGGTCGGCTTTTGAAAGAGAGAATCCTCTAAGACCGGCGTTTTGTTCTTTTCGTAAAGCATGGTATCCTGTCCTTTCGTTTGCATTCGATAAGTGGAAAAAACAAATGTGAATATTTCGCTTTTTGACTTGACTTTATAATAGCATATCGGTATAATAAAGTCAAGGTCTATTTTATAAAAATGAATGTTTTCACATCGTTCCACATGGTATTTGCAAAAGGAGGTATCAACGTGCCATTATACGAGTTCCAGACAAGTCGTCCGCTGTTTGTATATTCTACCTATGGCGCGACCTACCCCATGCACTTTCATACTCATTGTGAGATCATGTATGTGACACAATACGATGTTCAGGTGACAGTGGATGGAACCACCTATCAAGCTGAAAAGGATGATGTGATCTTTGTCGGACCGCATCAGATACATTCCTTTCAAAGTGGGGCTCCGCTTGTCTACATCATGTTTGCCGGTCTTTCGCTGTTTAACGAATACATCGAACGCATGAACGAATGTCAGCCGGTTTCGCCCATCGTGCATTTTTCCTCGTCGCAGGAAAGGGATATCTGTTTTAGTCTTATGAAATATCTGAACTTTCAGTTTCATGAAGCACGCTATTACGGAGAGCAGCCGGAAAAGCCGCTCAGCGCGCCGGTCGCATCGGCTATGGCGAAAACCGTTATCTCTATTCTTATGGAGCATTTGACCTGGAAGCGGGTGCAAAGCTCCGACCCGGATCTATTAAGACGGATACTCGAATATTGCCTAAAGCACTATAAATCGGATATTTCGGTGCATTCGGTGGCAGACGCGTTAGACCTCAGCGATCATGCCGTTACGCGCGCCTTTGCCACCAACTTTCAGTGCAATTTCCGCCAATATATCAATAGTCTGCGTATCGATGAAGCCACCAATAAGCTGACCTCCGGCGAAATGAGCATCACCGAAGCGGCTCTTACCTCCGGCTTTGATACCCTGCGCACGTTTAACCGCGCCTTTTTAGCTGACAAGGGTGTCACACCCTCGGAATACCGGAAAAACTATATACAAAGCAAGATTCTGGCAAAAAATTCATAAAATCATCTTGAATTGCACGCCCGCATATGATACAATAAGCAAGTAAACAGCATTTGAGTCTTTGCTCGAATGCTTATACGGAGGCATAGCTCAGCTGGTTAGAGCGCACGGTTCACATCCGTGAGGTCGAAGGTTCGAGTCCTCCTGTCTCCACCATGAAAAAAGCACTTCTTCGGAAGTGCTTTTTTACTGTCACAAAGGTCCATCGGTTTTTGCAAGGCGACCCCCATACGTGGGTTCGCCCTCTTTTTTGCCGCCGTATGCGACAAAAAATTCACCCACTCCTGCGTTTTTTGATGCGTTAAGGAGAATTTCGCCCTTTGCGAAGGGCGACAAGGGCTACTTGCCCTTGACCTCGGTCGCTTTTCTTACGAGAAAAGCTCCGCAAAAGAACTGAAACTTGGTTTT
>CAZAWG010000145.1:0-4693 GCA_964488785.1 uncultured Oscillospiraceae bacterium
CCATATGTTGTGCGGCTTTCGCCGCTCTCTGCGACAGCTTCTATAGTATAGCACAAAGAATGCGATTTGTCAATAGCTTTTTTTGCATTTTTAATTTTATTTTTCGACAAGAATTGTGCATCCTTTTGGTGCGCTGACGACATACAGCTCAAAAAAAGACTTCAAAGAATATATCTTTGAAGTCTTGGTGGAGACAAGTGGAATCGAACCACTGACCTCTTGCATGTCAAGCAAGCACTCTAACCAGCTGAGCTATGCCTCCGAATCGAAGCTTTGAACATTCTCGCTTCGAACGAGTATTATTATAGCACAGACTGATTCATTTGTCAACAGCTTTTTGCACTTTTTCGCAAAAACATTCCGACATTTCGACACAACTGTTGAGCTTTACCTATTTAGCTGCTTCCTCCGCTGTTACCTCCGCCCACAGCATATAATGATCGGTATACGCTTCGGTCAGGACTGAGGGGGTGTGCAGGGAAAGACCGGAAGAGACAAAGATATTGTCAATGGCGATCTGGGAGCCGGGGAAGGTGATGATGCGATTGTCAGCGGAGTTTGCCATTGCGTGTGCGTGAAGCACCTCAAATTCCGGGAAATGGTCGGTATTGAAATCACCGGTCAACACATAGGCATTGCATTTTGCAAGGAGCTCGGCAAGCTCCTTTAACTGGACAGCGCGAATTTCTTCGTTTTCAAAGGAGGTATGCGTGTTGAAAAAGTCGAGCTTATACCCATCCACATCCAAAACGGCGTGTCCGGCTGAGCGCGCTTCAAAGCTTGCCGAGGAGAGCGGAATGCGCTCAAATTCCAAAATCGGAAAGCGGGATAAAATAAGCGTTCCGTATTCACCGCCGTCAAAATCTATGGATTTGACAAAACGGTAATGAGACAGACCGGATAACTCAGCCAGTTCCTTTGCCTGATCAACTCCTCCGACCCGTCCGGTGTTTCTATCGACCTCCTGTAAGCCACAGATATCAAGACCGGCCTCCCGGATGACGGAGGCGATTTTAGACAGATCGCCATCGGCATAGCCGGCATGGCAGATATTATAGGTTCCAACACGAAGTTTAAACATAAGGATTCCTCATTTCTTTAAGCTTTCACTTGATTATAGACAAAACGGGTTTGTCCGGTGAGAAGAATGGAAGGGAAATGCAGCTTCTATAGGAGAATTTAAACAACAGTCACCGCTATCGCGGCATACACAGCGAGATCGTACCGCTGACATCCTCACCATACAGATATGTTCCATGCTCCGGGTCTTCCACCACATGGAAATTATTCAGCGCGACAGGCGTGGCATCCGGATGTATCGCGGTAACGATACAAGCCTTTTTGCAATATTCCTCGCCAAACAGATACACCTTTGCATGATCAAGTCCGGAAATGCGAATGCGACGGCGATACTTCATATTGACCGGTGATTCCTCTTTAGCGCGTACTACGCCGTTTTTCTGATCGACGAACACGCGGCATTCGCCATGCACACTGCGCGGAAAATGGTAGCTTGCCGTGCCATCCGATATTTTTGTGTTATATCCCAAAAGTACCGGGGCGCCAAGTGGAAAGCGAAAGCGTGTTTCGACTGTGGTATCGCGATTGTATACCGAAAAGAACAGCGCATTGTCGCAGCGGTGGATGGTCATGGAAGGCAGCGGACTATTTGGTTCTTTAACAAATTCGACCGAATAGCCAAACGTGCGCCATGCATCAAACAAGGCAAGTACATCCCCATAGATATCCACCTTTTGAACGGAAAAGTCCAGGGTATCTAAGAATCTCTGACTTCCATATGCAATGACCTTTCCGTCGTTTTGTGCAAAAGCGGCCAGAGCTTTCTTTGCTTTGTCACTCAACACACCAGCCGGTGCAAGCAGCACGCTCTTGCGGAACAGCTCCGGCGAAAGATGGGCAAAATTGTCTGCCGACACAACGGAAGCGATGGGAAAACCGGCATTGAGGGCATTCTGCAAGAAGGTATCGGCAAAATACATTTCGCGAAGTGCTTCTTCGCCTTCAGCAGTGGTATATTCGCGCAACGGATACACCAAAACGATAGGAGCGGGTTCATCCGGGGCGTTCTTTTCTGCCTTTAGCATATGTGGTATCGCTTCGTTGGCGCAAGTATCCGGCAATTCGCCCATGGAATTGTCCACCGACAAGATGTTGAACAGGGCAGGGGTCTGCACCTTTCCGCCTTCATCAATACGAGAAAGCGCCATAGGCAGATAGATATCATAGGGGTTTGAATCGTAGCGGTCATACCAGGGGGAATTCATCCACCAGATATCGTGCAGATAGAAGCGGAACATATAGTCATTTCCGGGAAGCTCACAATTGCGGCTGAGCTGACCGAGCAGCTCGATACCGATGTTGTCGTTGAGGGCCGCCCAGGGAGAGTTTGGCGGTGGGGTGATGTTGAAATCACCGTGATAAATATCGTATAGCGGCACACCATCGCTGGCATAATCGATACCGACCGAATAATTCGTACCGCGTGTTTCGATGGGATAGGAGCATTTTTCGCGGAACAGCTTCCAGAACAAGAACACTTTTTCACGCGTGTCGGCAAGCTTTTCGGGGTGGAATGCCTGGCCATCGTAGATTTTCCCCTTGTCGCTCCACGGCTCATAGCAAAAGCCCATGCCGTTGGACAGCCAAATATAATCAAAGCCGCAGTCGCGCATAAATTCTTCGGCTTGGGCGCCAAGGAAGGTGCCCATAGGAGTTCCCTCCGGGATACCGTTCGGGTAGGCGGCATAGGTGTGGGTATCGCCTTTCAAAAGAGCGGTAGCGTCCACAAAGCCGAGACGGTCACAGCCGCTTCCGTTGCAGACCTCCGGATGACGATGGTATTTGAAATCCGAAATGGCAAATTCCGGGCCGATATCAAAGGTCGTGCCCACGCGGATATGTGTGCCGGGAAGCAGTGCGGCTCCCTCTTCCTTAAAGGAGCGCACGATGGCCTTCAATATGCCATAGGTCATGACCGGGGGATAGGGGATATACGGTTGCTTGCGCTCATGGGGAGAAGTTTCCGGCGGCTCGTTTTCACCTAAAAGCGGCTTGTTGGCTGTACCGACATAGCGGCACCATTCGAAGGCATCCTCTTCGCGCCCGGCATAATCCAGAAGCTCGCTTCCGTCTGAGGACCACATAAGTACCGAAACGGTTTCGCGGTTTTTGATAAGCGGCATCCATTGTTCAAACATTTTTCGGCAGACAGCACGGATGGAAGCCGGGTCTGTTTTTTTAAAGGGCTTCAAGCTGATCTCGAGCGTAATATTCTTAAACATCGGAGAACCTCCTAATATACAAAAATGGCTGACGAGACAAAGCTGTCCCATCAGCCCACAGAATATCTTAGACAGTCTCTCTCTTTAAGAAGTCGGCGCAACGCTTGACCTCTTCCAGACCGGTCGGGTTGAGTCCTTCGCTTTCAACGACCATCAAAAGACCAAGATCCTTTGCCTTTGCCATGACATCGCGAACAGGAGCCGAGCCTTCGCCTAAAGCACGGCCGGACACGCCCGGATAACGGATACCGTCCTTCAAATGGATGCAGCCGATGAGTCTGTGCTTGTATTCTTCCAAAACGGTGACAGGGTCACGGTGTGCAACAAATGCCCAGAAGGTATCGATCTCGAACTTGACATTGGTCTTTTCCATAAAATAGAGATCGGGATAAATGGCACTGCCGTTGAGAATGAATTCTCTGTGATGGTTGTGATAACCAAGCTCAATGCCGTATTCGGCAAGCATCGGCTGATACTTGTTCATGAGAGCTACGGCGTTGTCAAGCGCTTCCTTGTTGGAAGTATCCACGCCGGGAACGATGTAACGGGTATTACCGATGGTTTGATGATACTTAACGGTGCCTTCGAAATCATTTTCCAGGTCGCCGAAGCCGGAATGAGTGCCGGATACCTTTAAGCCATATTGATCGAGCCATGCCTTGACCTGCTCGGCACTGTGGCCGAAGAAGCCGGCCGGCTCAACAAACTCATAACCCATAGCAGCGACCTCACGCAAGGTCATTTCAAAATCCTTTTCGGCAGCGTCACGAACGCTGTATAACTGTAATCCGTAATTCATATTCAATTCCTCCTGAATTTGGCGTTTTCCGCCGGATGGATACAGTATAGCACATTTTACCAGAATTTGCAATGGGAAAACGAAATATTTTTATGTTTTTTTCGCGCTTTTTTCATTCCGGTCAAATCCGACAGAATTGTTTACACAAGGCGCATGAAAATTTGCAAATTTACTCGTTGACAAAAGGAACACTTGATGGTATAATATGGACGTAAACTTAATTCTCTGCAACTGACGGAACCGTGGAATACCACAAGGGAACAGAGAACATAGCCGCCGACCGTCTGGGCACACTTGCTTCGTCAGAGTAAGTGTGCCCTTTTGTTTTTGAATAAAACCATGAAAGGAACGAAACGCCATGAAAAAGGTAGCCATCCTTATGGGAAGTGACAGCGATCTGCCGATCGTTGAAAAAGCCATCGATACCTTAAAGGAATACGGTGTGCCGCATGAGGTACACGTCTATTCCGCACACCGTACACCGGAGGAAGCACGCGATTTCTCAGTACACGCCCGTGAAAACGGCTTTGGTGCCATTATTGCCGCCGCCGGTATGGCTGCGCATTTAGCTGGGGCTATTGCTGCCAACACC
>CAZAWG010000146.1:0-4669 GCA_964488785.1 uncultured Oscillospiraceae bacterium
GATCATTTACGATGATATTTCGTTGCCGGTCGGAAGGTTACGCATTCGCCCAAAGGGCTCTGCCGGAGGGCACAATGGGATCAAGTCCATCATCGAACACACCGGAAGCGAGGCATTTCCGCGCATTCGCGTGGGTGTGGGCGAAAAGCCTCACCCGGAAATGGATCTGGCCGACTGGGTTTTATCCGGCTTTTCAAGCGAAGAGCGAACGCTGTTATTCGAAAAATTCGAAAAAGTCTATCAGGCGACCCGGCTTATCGCCACCGGAGATTTTGATAAAGCCATGAATATGTATAACGGTTAGACAAGCAGAAGGGAGTACTTATGGTTTATTATATGTCCGCCCCGGATATCAAAAAGCGCGCACGGGCTCGCCTGTACAGCAATTGGCTATTACACCTTGCTGCCCCCTTATGTGTCACGGCAAGCCTGCTGGGCATTCTTTTTGCCGGGTCTTCTGTACTTTCGTTACTCGATGTGCTGCTTCCCCTTGATACTCTTACATACAACTGTATCGGTGCGATTTTTCTGTTTTTGTTCCTGTGTACAGCCATTCCGCTGTTCTATGGACTGCTCGTATTTTTTATGAGAAGTGCTGTGGGAAAGCCGGTGTCCCTGCTCCATCTGTTTTATGCCTTTAACTCGTTCCGAATGTTCTTTCGCAGCTTTGCCCTGTTCTGGGCCATGCTCTGGCGCGCTGTCGTGCATTTCACACTTCCTGTCTTGCTTGTTTATGAAACCTATCTGCACATCATTTACGGAAGTGGAAATTTCTATCCCGTTCACACGATGTTGGGCTTTCAAACCTCCGGAATCGAATTAACCGCCTATAGCACCCTTTTGTTCTTGATTGCGCTTGGACACTATGCCGGCTATTTTTATGCGGTGCATCTTGCTATTGTTCACAAAAGAAGGAGCATTTCGCTCTGCTTTTCGGCCGGTGCCATGATCACCAAAGGCAAGGATGGCGCCACCTTTGCCATCGCCTATCTGGTATATACCTTTCTGCCGCTCATCTTGCTGTCCGTTCTCACCTTCGGAATACTTTTTGTTGTATACACTCTCCCCTACCTGCTTTTGAGTATTTTTATACAGACGGATATGGTTTGCAAAAACGGAGCTGCCCTTACTCGCGCTCACGTATTTTTCAGTTCTCACACATAGATCATTTGCATTGTGTATACAATGCTTTAGAAGAAAGAAGGATATAAATGAAAGAGAAGTATTATTTGACTACCGCCATTCCCTATACCTCCCGTAAGCCGCATATCGGCAACACCTATGAATTGATCTTGACCGACTGTGTGGCACGCTATAAAAGATTATGCGGCTACGATGTTTTCATGCTCACCGGCACGGACGAGCATGGGCAGAAGATCGAGGACGCCGCAAAGGAAGCCGGCATTTCGCCGCAAGCCTATGTGGATAACATCACAGAGGAATTAAAGGGTATCTGGAAGCGTATGAACATCAGCTATGACAAGTTCATCCGCACCACCGACGATTATCACGTCAAGGCAGTCCAGCACATCTTCAAGAAGCTGTACGACCAGGGTGATATCTACAAGGGCGAATACGAGGGCTGGTACTGCACGCCCTGCGAGTCCTTCTGGACCGAAACGCAGGCTGCCGATGGTAAGTGCCCGGATTGTGGCCGCGAGGTCAAAAAGGCAAAGGAAGCCGCTTATTTTCTGAAGCTCTCCAAATACCAGAAGCGTTTGGAGGAATATATCGAATCACACCCCGATTTCATCACCCCTGAAGCACGCAAAAAGGAAATGATCAACAACTTCATCAAGCCCGGCGTGCAGGATCTTTGCGTGTCGCGCTCGACCTTCACCTGGGGTGTTCCGGTGGAATTCGACCCCGGTCACGTCATTTATGTGTGGATCGATGCACTGTCCAACTATATCACCGCTCTCGGCTACGATGTGGACGAAAAGGGCGAATTGTATCAGAAGAATTGGCCGGCTGATCTTCAGATCATCGGCAAGGATATCCTTCGCTTCCACACCATCTACTGGCCGGTCATCCTGATGGCCTTGGGTGAACCCCTTCCCAAGCAGATCTTCGGTCATCCGTGGTTGCTCTCCGGCATGGATAAGATGTCCAAATCGCGCGGAAACGTCATGTATGCCGATTATCTGGCTGACCTTCTCGGCACCGATGCGGTACGCTACTATGTGCTTGCCGAAATGCCGTATCTCAACGATGGAAGCATTACCTATGAGATGCTCGTCTCCAAAATCAACGCCGATTTAGTCAATACGCTGGGCAACCTTGTCAACCGCACCGTTGCCATGGTCAACAAGTATTTCGACGGCTATATCCCGGCACCGACCGCAATGGAAGCCCTCGACAGCGAGCTGACCGATGTGATCACGGCCGGCATTCGCCAGACAACCGAAAAATTAGATACCCTGCACATTGCGGACGCCACCGATGAGATCATGACGGTGCTGCGCCGCTTGAACAAATACATCGATGAAACCATGCCGTGGGCACTCGCTAAGGACGAAAGCAAAAAGGAACGTCTGGGTACGGTGCTGTACCATCTGGTCGAGGGCATTCGCGTATGCGCTGTGCTGTTGTATCCGTTTATCCCGGAATCGGCAGAAAAGATCTTAGTCGAATTAACACACCCGGAAAACACTGAAAAGCTTGCGATCGACGATTGGAGCAAAGCTTCCTTTGGTCACACGTATCCGGCCGGAAGCCGTGTCAATCCGACTCCCACACCGTTATTTATGCGTATCGATGAAAAGGAATTCATGGCACGCTTAGAAGCCGACCGTAAGGCGGCGGAAAAGGCCGACAAGGCGACTGCCAAAGCAGATAAGGCAAAGAGTGCAGAGCCGGAAGAAGCGACCGAGATCGGTATCGAGGACTTTATGAAGGTGCGCTTGATCTGTGCGCAGATCTTAGAATGTGAGCCGGTACCGAAGTCCGACAAGCTGTTAAAGATCATCGCTGACGACGGCGAGGGTCGCCGTCAGATCGTGAGTGGCATTGCCGCAAGCTACAAGCCGGAGGAACTGATCGGCAAAAAGGTGATCCTTGTTTCCAACCTCAAGCCGGCAAAGCTACGTGGTGTGGAGAGCAACGGAATGCTACTCGCCGCCGGAACGGAAAACGGTGTGGTGGTTTCATTCTTAGACGATTCCATCAAGCCCGGAACGGTCATTCGCTAAGGGAACGACCATGCGTTTATTCGATTCTCATGCGCATTATGACGATGCGCGCTTCGAGGGGCAGACCGAGGAGATATTAGCCGCCGTTCACGCTTTCGGCGTCCGGACCATCGTCAACATTGGCGCAAGTCTTGCCTCCAGTCAAACGTCTGTTTCGCTTGCCGAAGCACACGACTATATGTATGCCGCCGTGGGGGTTCACCCCAGCGATGCGGTAAATGACCGCAAGGACCCCACCTGGCTCGAACAGATAGAAGCCCTCTACAGCCATCCCAAAGTGCTGGCCATTGGGGAGATCGGACTCGATTATCACTATGGCAAGGACGATATCGAGGAACAAAAGCAATGCTTTGAAGCCCAAATGGCACTTGCCGACCGGCTTCATGCGCCGGTGGTCATCCATGACCGTGAAGCACACGAGGATACGCTTGCGATATTGGCAAAATTTCCGAGTGTGACCGCCGTCATTCACAGCTTCAGCGGAAGTGCCGAAATGGCAAAGGAGATCCTTCGCCGGGGACATTATCTTTCGGTCGGCGGCGTTTTGACCTTCTCCAATGCGCGAAAGCTGGTGGAGGTGGTCGAACAGCTGGATATGCTCCACCCGGAAGCACGTTCGCGTCTGCTTTTGGAGACGGACTGCCCGTACCTTGCCCCGGTTCCCTATCGTGGAAAGCTAAACCGGTCAGATTATATGTTAGAAACAGCCAAAAAAGCCGCTGACCTTTTACACATCTCCACCGAAGAGCTGTGCGAAATGACCTGGCGGAACGCCTGCCGCTTTTACGGCTTGCCGTATGAAGCACAGGAGAAGCCCCTATGAGCGCCGGAACCGTTTTGATCACCGGAGCTTCGCGCGGCATCGGAGCAGCTTGTGCCGAAGAATTCGCTCGCGCCGGATTTGCGGTGGTCATCAACTATCACAAGAGTGCCGAACAGGCAAAAGCGATCGAAAAAAGGTTGTGCGACAACGGTGCGAAAGCACTTGCCGTCTGCGCGGACGTGTCGAAGCCGGACGAGGTGGAAGCACTTTTTCAAGAGGCTGAAAAAGCCTTTGGCGGCGTGGATATACTCATAAACAATGCCGGTATCTCGCGCATTCAAATGCTCTGCGACACAACACCTGCCGATTGGGAAAACGTGTTTTCCGTCAATACCGAAGCGGCGTATTTATGCGCAAAGCGCGCGCTTTCGCACATGGTACATCAAAAATGGGGACGCATCATCAACATTTCTTCCATGTGGGGCCTTTGCGGCGCATCCTGTGAGGTGGCCTATTCCGCCTCGAAGGCGGCACTCATCGGCTTTACCAAGGCACTCGCCAAAGAGCTTGCCCCCTCCGGCATCACGGTCAATGCCATTGCTCCCGGCTTCATCGATACCGACATGAACCGGACACTTTCAGAGCAAGAGCGTGCTTCGTTTTTTGAAGAGATCCCCATCGCCCGCGCAGGAGCCCCGGAAGAGGTGGCATATGC
>CAZAWG010000147.1:0-4651 GCA_964488785.1 uncultured Oscillospiraceae bacterium
CTGTTTTCAAAAATACCGGGGGAAAACGGAGGAATATCCGTGCTTTCATTGATGGTCTGATCTCCAAAAAAGAACGGAATGGAAAACAACCGGTATCCCCGTTTTGCAAAATCCTCGTAGCACCCTTTTTCGTGAAAATAGGTTATATAGGCATTGGCCGGTATTTCTTTGTCGTTGATATATAAAGTGGGAATGCCGTTTTTGTCCTTCACAGAAGAATGAACCACGTTTCTGTTCGCTCCCTTCGACCTGTTTATTTTGCTTTTTATAATCCTATCGAATGCCCGTCAAACGCCTCCAGCGCCTCGCGTATGCTCCATCCGGCTTGTTCAAGTAGCCTTTCTGCTTCTTCCCGAGCGACCGGCAAAAGCTCACATACAATGCCTATCATCCGCTCACGGAGCTTTTTATTGGTCGGCTTCAGGTTGATCATCAGGTTCTCATACACATACCCATTTTTCACCATAACACCGGTCGAAAGCATATTCAATATCAGCTTCTGCGCCGTCCCGGCCTTGAGCCGTGTTGAGCCGGTCAAGACCTCTGCGCCCGTGTCGGTAAGCAGCGTGATCGCCGCTTCTTTTTCGATGCTTGTATCCGGATTGGAGGTCAACGCCACCGTGTAGCACCCCTTTTGTGCCGCATACCGCAGCCCGGCTACCACATAGGCCGCACCGCCGGCCGCACTGATACCGACAAGGCAATCGTTTTCCGTAAGGGAATACGGCTCTAAATCCTTGACCGCATTATCTTCGCTGTCCTCACCGCCCTCACTGGCGCGAAACATGGCCTCCCGCCCTCCGGCAAGGATGCCGATCACCCGATCATATCCTACGCCAAAAGTAGGTGGACATTCCGAAGCATCCACCACACCAAGCCTGCCGGAAGTCCCGGCTCCCATATAGAATAACCGTCCGCCACGCGCATACCGGCGGCTGATCTCATCGATCACCACCGCAAGCGTTTCCAGACACCCTTCGACCGCCATCACAGCATTCCTGTTTTCCTCATTCATTAAGCGAAGATAATCGACCGTTTCCATTTTATCTAAATGCAAACTTTTTTCATTGCGCATTTCCGTTTTCAGCATAGGCTTTCCTCCTTTTTCAAATATTCTTCCGATAATCGCTTTCTGAGCCCTTCCGTCTCAACCCCACAAAGCCTTGCACACAAAACACACGCTCCGATCACCGGCGGGGCTGCCGGCACGCTCACCTTGAGCTTCGGCGAAAGCTGCTGTAGCAAAAGCTTTTGATAATCCTCATTATGCGTGATAATGCTCCCCGAAAGAACAACCGTTTTTATGTGTGGAAAGCACTTATGCGCGTGCTCGATCACCTCCGCAAGCGCAGCAGCATTGCTTTGAAGGATCGTGGTGGCCACTTCATCGCCGCCGCGCCAGGCCCCAAAAACAAGTGGAGCTACCGAAGCGATGAAGGAGGCGTTTTGCTTGTAGGTCTTTTCTACGATGTCAGACACCGCTTCGCCAAGCCTTTCCTGAATAAGGGGCGTAAGAGCGGTTTCCTTTCCCATTCCATCCATATGGGACAAAACCGAAAAAATCGCATCTCTGCCGATATCATAGCCACTTCCGGCACGGCTCAACAGATAGCCATATCCGGAGTAGCGCGTTACAGCCTCGTTGTCCTTGACCAAAACCGAGGAGCCCGTCCCACTGATAGCGGCAATACAGCACCGGTCATCCTCCAAAGCACTGGCGGCTATGTTGAATAAATCCGAAGATATTTTGATTTTGATAAACGGATAAAGCTTTTTCAATTCGGAACGTATCGTTTCACCGTGATTTCCCAACATAAAGCCGGCCGCACCAATATATATGCCACACACCCCGGGAGTCTGTCCCATCAAGCTGTTGATGCCGGTCGTCAAAACCTCCAATGCACCCTTTGTTCCAACAACGTTGGGATTGCACGCTCCAAGCTTCTTTCGTTCCCGGATCGTCCCATCCTCTGAGAAAAGCAAAAATTCTGTTTTGCTGCCTCCGCCGTCTACTCCGATCATAAGCCGTTTTTTCTCTGTGCAATGCTCAAGAAGCATATCCACGGAAACGCCAAGTATACGGGAAATGTTGCACAGGTTTTCAACATCCGGTGCCGAGGTGCCACATTCCCATTTGGAAACCGATTGTGGGGTAATGCCAAGCATACCGGCAAACACGCTTTGCGAAAGCTTTTTTGCCTGTCGGTATTTCTTTATATTCGAACCGAGCGTATTTAAATCGGACACACAGCTCTCTCCTTTATCTGATAAGATTATACCATTTTTGAAATTTGCAGCGGTGCTTTCGCCATTATTATACCGCACATCTTCAACTAAAACAATAACCCGGTGCGTGATAAACGCACAGTCGCACAACCGCCGGTTGATATCCAAGCATAAGGAAAGAGCTGTTGCCCCATAGCAACAGCCCCCAAAGTTTATGCAAAGATCACGCTTAATGCCCCTGGCACTTCATATTCCGTTCCGGTGAATTCCAAAGAGCCATCCTCTTTTACGTCAAACAGCGTGATAGTGCCCCCCTCGTTCGCCGAAACAAGCGAACGTCCATCCGGCGACAGGCAAATATCGCGCGGACGTGTGCCATGCACCGGCGTGTTGTCCATATAGGTTAGCTTTGCACCATCCATCTTAAAGCGCGTGATGGAATCGTGTCCGCGTGTAGAAGCATACAGATAGCCACCGGATAAACGGATGGCCGCCGCCGTGGTAAGCCCCTCATAGCCGAACGGAAGCATATCATAGGAGGAAAGGCGCGTCAGCGTTCCGTTTTCATATGCATAGACCGTCACGGTGTTGTTTAGTTCGTTGATGCAATACCCATATGCCCCATCCTCCGAGAAAACGATGTGGCGCGGACCGGCTCCCGGCTCTGCATGAACCGTGGAGAATTCGCATAAATTTCGGTCGTATACATGAATGGTATCGGTTCCCAGATCACACACCGTTATGTATCTTCCATCCGGCGTAAGCGCCACCTGATGCGTATGCTCTTTGTCCTGGCGAGGCTTGGAAATACCCTCGCCGCTGTGAAACACCATGTGGGTTTTGCCGGAACGGGTGTCGAGCTTGGTCACACTTCCGGATAGATAATTCGCAATGTAGGCATTCTCATCGTCATCCACCACCACATGGCAGGAAGCCTTGCCAAAGGTCGCCGCAATGGGTGTGCGTGCAGTCAAGCGGTCTTGACGGACTTCGTAGGTCACAAGTCCCCCTTCGCGGTTTCCAAACGGCTCGTTGAGTACGGCATACAGCTTTCCACGCTTGAGCTGCATATACATAACGCCCTCATCGGCGTATTTTTCGTTAAAGGAGAGCTTGCCGTTTTCCAGCGTGTACCGGTAAATGCCGCCCCCGGCTGTGGGGCCTGCCGCATAGACCGCAAAACGCTTGCGCTTGTGGGAGATCAGCCATGCATAAATGTTATCCTCCAAATACGCACGATTCCAACTGTCGTGTCCGGTGTCCTTGCAGACGATCATCTCCAAATGCGGATTGTCCGGACAGATTTCTTTCATGCGCTCATACATTTCACGACTGCGCTCCGGAAGCACCACATCGTCCTTGTCGCCATGATAAATACGAATGGGAAGAGCCGCAATGGGTCCGGCATTCCACGCCATGCCGCCGCCACAGATAGGGCAAGCCGCCGCAAAAAAATTCGGATAGGCACAAAGCATCGCCCATGTGCCATAGCCGCCCATGCTGCCGCCACAGATCGAAACGCGCAGCATATCGACCGGATAGGTGTCGCACACAAGGTCAATGATTTCCTTTAACGAGCTTAATTGACTGCTCCATACCTCAAAGCGCGTGTGCGGACACAAAAGGATCGCCTGCGGCGCAAATTTCTTGTACCCTAAGTATTGCGGATTGGTAAGGAGCGCCTTGGGATCGTCCCCAAACGTGCCTGCCCCATGAAGCGAAACGATCAATGGGTATTTTTTTGTCGGAACATAGTCCTCAGGTACGCAAACATAATAGCTTATGTCTGTTTGACCGTTTCTATAGCGGTAAAGCTTTTCCATTTATATCATCCTTTTTTATTATTCTTTTTTTCCATTATACGCGAAAGCCGGTGAAAATGCAACAGCTTTTTCACCGGCTTTGTAAACTTTTTCACACCGGTAAGCTTTCCAAACACATTCCACCATAGCACACCCTCTTGTACAAAACACACGCATGAGAAAACCGGGTGATATTGACAAACCCTTTGGGAAATGCTATAATGAGACTGTTCGCAAAATGACACGATTCTGTTTGTGTCAACACTGCCTGTGTAAAGCACTAATATCTGAAAGTGAGATAGCTATCATGAATACCTCTGTAAAACGGGAAGTGAATACCCTCTCTTCCGAACAGGCTGAAGCGGAGATCACCGCTCTTTCGGCGCTGATCCTTCATCACCGCAAAAAATATTATTTAGACGATGCACCGGAAATAGCGGATGCCGATTTTGACGCTCTGCTTGTGCGCTTACAGACCTTAGAGGAAGCCTTTCCGGCTTTGCGTAAGCCGGATTCTCCTTCCGGACACGTGGGCGGCTATGTGGCGGATAAATTTGAAAAGGTCACTCATGCCGTACCTTTGAAAAGCTTGAACGATGTGTTTTCCTATGAGGAGCTAAAGG
>CAZAWG010000148.1:0-4637 GCA_964488785.1 uncultured Oscillospiraceae bacterium
GGGCGATGGGAGCGCATTGCTTTGCAACCCCGGACACCTGTATGAGGTGGTGCGTGCCGTCAAGGAGGCTCTTGCGCCGCATGGCGTTCCGCTGACCGTCAAACTGCGTATCGGCTTTGACGAAGCGCACAAAAACGCCATAGAAAACGCCAGAATGTGCGAAAAAGCAGGGGCAGACGCCATCACCGTGCATGGGCGCACACGGGAACAGATGTATGCACCGCCCGTTGACCGCGAAAGCATTCGTGCCGTCAAGCAAAGTGTCGGCATTCCGGTCATTGCCAACGGTGATGTGACCGATGCGGAAAGCGCGCTGTCCATGTTAGCAGAAACCGGCTGTGACGGACTGATGATCGGACGAGGCGCGTTGGGAAATCCCTACATTTTCCGCGAAATACGCTGTGCATTAGAGGGCGTTTCATACCAAAAGCCGGAGCGCACCGTCGTGTTTTCCGATATGCTGGAGCATATCCGGGCATTATGCGCCCTCAAGGGCGAATATACCGGCATACGGGAGGCACGCAAGCACGTTGGCTGGTACATCAAGGGAATGCCGGGCGCGGCCGCGCTGCGCGACCGTGTAAATCGTGCCGAAAGCATGGGACAGTTTATGGAAATTTTGGAGAACTTGCACGAACAGCTCTGATACAGGGACGAAACGCAAATATCGAATTTGTCCGCTTAAAAAATGTATATTTTCCATATATAAGCTGTAAATTTGGGCGGCAAGTCGTTGACTTTTGCCCTTTTCAAAACTATAATAGATGTAGACATAATATCACAGTACTCGGCACGTGTTTCTCTCGTGTTGAACTAAGCGGTTATGGAGATTGGTATGAATACTATGAACAACCAAAAAAAACACAAGCGATTATGGCTTATTCCGGTCGTTTTGCTTCTATTATCCTGCGCATTGGGCGTTTTTCGCTTTCAGCTGTTGATCAATTTCATGGATAATGCGACCGGTCTATATACTGACCTCCGGGTCGGAAATCTGTTCGGCGGACTCACCTTAGCTCTGTTTCTTCTGTGCTTTGTTGCCGGCTGGACCGTGAAAAAACTGGATTTTTCACGTCCCATCAAAAACGAAGCTCTGACCGTTGCCTTTGCTTCTTCGGTCTGTGCGCTCATGATGGTCGCAATTCTGGCAACAGGTGTTTACGACGTGATCAAAGGACTCCGCACACCAAGCGTATTCTTTGTTTTGGAGATCCTTTTCTGCATTCTCTCGATCGTGTATTTCTATTTGGTCTGCTCAAAAGGTGTTCATGCCGATGCAGACAAGATGATCACCTTCGGCCTTTGGCCGCTCGCACCGGCTCTGTATGCCGCCATTCGTACCATCACTTTGTTTATGAATACCGAAAACCAGATCAATGCTTCGCAGCGTTCCTTCGTACTGCTGACACTCATCTGCATTATGATGTTCTTTGTAGCAGAAGCGGAATTCGGCGTTCCCTGTGCAAAGACTGATGCCGCTGCCACGCAAAAGCGTATGTCGCGCTTAGCTTCGCGCTATTTTGCGTATGGACTTGCCGCTTCATGCTTAGTCATTGTAGTCATCATCACCTATGCATTGGCGCAGGCATTCTGGATCTACGATAAAACCAATCTGTTATACAATCTGATGGATCTGTGCTTTGGACTGTATGCACTGGTTCGCGTGTTCTCCATCGGTTAGGCCGTTTAGGTTCTTTATAATTAGGTAGATATTTTTTCAAGGGCGTGTAAAATTTGCTTTTACACGCCCTTTTTATCCCCGTAATCCTTTGCCGCGAAACGCACCGGGCGTTTTCCCTGTCTCCCGCCTAAAGACGATGCCAAAATAGTTCGGATTCGAAAAGCCCAAATACTCGCTTACCTCACTCACCGTCTGCCCTTCTCGAAGAAAGTCAATAGCCGTTCGTATCTTCAATTTCAGAAAGTACTTGTGAATGCCGCAGCCGGCATACTCCGAAAAGCAGCTTTTGGCGGTGGCCGGACTGATGCTTAACGCAGAAGCAATCTGCGCGACTGTGATCTTTCCGGTCAGGTTCTTTTCCAATAATGTCACGATAGCGGTATATAGCCGCTCCTTTTCGCCGGTCTGTGCATCGATGGAACATAAGCTCGGCGACAAAACAAGCTTTATAAGCAGCGCTTCCAACAGTGGGAATATCGTCTGCAATATCGCACCTCGGTCGATGAGCGAAACGGAAAGCCCGGGAATAGGAGCATAGTCCGAAAGCTTCAGCGTTTCAAACAGCGACTCCAATATGCCATCCGCAGCTTTTCCAAGATGGAACACCCCTCGCCGCAGACGATGCGCATACGTTCCACTGATGTCAAAGGACGCGATGATCGTTTTGGGGGACGAGCCTCTTTCGCTCCAGATCCTGTGAAATTCCATAGGCTGATGGAAGATGATATCTCCCGGCGAAAGCGTGTATACACGATCATCCGCACTGACTCCCACGTTTCCTTCCACCACATACACCATTTCCCATGGCGCATGGCATTCCCCACCAAAAAAGAAATCCGGCGTGTGGATGGAATAAAATAATGAATACAGCGCCTCAAGGGAAAGCGGACGTTCGTTTTTGACCGGGTCAGATAACAAAACCAGGTTTGTTTTAGCCGTTTTCATAGAAAAGATGTCCTTTTTCGTATTGATTATATAGGATTTTTATGTTATGATGATATCATAAACGGGGCGATCTGTCAAGCCCCGGTGGAAAGGATGAACAACTGAATGGAAAAATTAAGACTGGGTGTGATCGGGCTTGGTCAGCGCGGTTCACAGCTGATGAAGGATATTTTCGTTCCCTCCGACCGTGTATGTGTCAGCGCAGTTTGTGATGTATATCAAGACCGCATTGCCGATGCCAGCGCTCTGGTGACTGCCCACGGCGACACAAAGCCCTTTGAAACGACCGATTATACGGCGCTTCTCGATAAATCGAAGATCGATCTTGTCATTGTCGCCACCCCCTGGAAGGAACACGTCCCCATGGCGTGCCTTGCCATGGAGCGCGGTATCCCCTGCGGCATCGAGGTCGGCGGCGCACAAACACTGGACGAATGCTATCAGTTGGTGGAAACGTGGGAAAAGACCCGCACACCCTTTATGTTCATGGAAAACTGCTGCTATGGACGGCGTGAAATGATGGCCTTGAACATGGTGAAAAAGGGTCTGTTCGGCACACTTGTCCACTGCGCCGGCGGCTATCAGCACGATCTGCGCGATGAGATATCCTTTGGCCGCGAACGCAGACATTATCGTTTGGACGAATACCGGCTAAACAACCGCGAAAACTATCCAACCCACGAATTGGGCCCCATTGCCAAGGTTTTGGATATCAACCGCGGTAACCGCTTTGTGTCGCTCACCGCCACCGCTTCCAAGAGCGCCGGACTTCATGATTATATCCTCCAAAACAAGCCGGACGATGAAGTGTTGAAGAACACCACCTTCGCCCAGGGCGATATCGTCACCACCGTTTTGAAAACCGAAAACGGCGAAACAGTCGTCTTGACCCTGGACACCACCCTTCCGCGCTATTACAGCCGCGGCTTTACCGTGCGTGGGACAAAGGGAATGTACGAGGAAGCCACCGATTCGGTGTTCTTAGACGGAAACGCAGAGCATTTTAACTGGCGTCCGCATTGGGGCAATGCCGCCGAATTCACCGAAGAATACGACCATGAGGTCTGGAAAAAGTATCTTGCCGAGGGCGTTCAGGGTGGCCACGATGGCATGGACTATTTAGTATACAACGAATTTTTCGATTGTGTGCGCGAAGGACGCGACGTACCCATCGATGTATACGATGCCGCCGTCTGGATGGCGGTCACACCACTGTCGGAAATGTCCCTTCAAAATGGTAGCGTGCCGATCGCGTTCCCGGATTTTAAGAAAAAGAATTAGAAGAATTGTTTTCGTGCATTTCATATAATACTCAACTTTTTTTCGTGTCAACGTGCTACAATTAAAGATAGCTCTTACACGGAAAGGAAGTTTTGCCCCATGCGGCGCGATCTGACGTCCGGCAGTGTCGCCGGAAACCTGTTTGCTTTTTCTCTTCCCTATCTGCTGTCCTATTTTTTGCAGACCCTGTATGGCATGGCCGATCTGTATATCATCGGACAGTATGGGCTGGTTGCCGATATCACCGCCGTTTCGGTGGGGAGTCAGGTCATGCATATGCTCACCGTGATGATCGTGGGACTTGCCATGGGAACGACCGTGTTGGTCGGACGCTTTGTGGGCGCAAAGGATAAAAAAAGCGCCTCTCTTGCCATTGGAAATACCATCACATTGTTTGCCTTCCTTTCGGTGGTGTTGACCGTACTGCTACTGGCACTCGTGCGTCCCATCGTTGGTGCCATGTCCACGCCGGCGGCCGCTGTTGGCGGCACGGTGGACTATCTGACGGTCTGCTTTTTGGGCATTCCTTTTATCGTGGCGTATAACATCATCAGCTCGATCTTTCGCGGCTTGGGCGATTCCAAAAGCCCGATGGTGTTCATTGCTGTTGCCTGTGTGATCAACATCGCGCTCGACCTTCTGTTCATGGGTGCTTTCTCCATGGGGCCGCGCGGCGCTGCCCTCGGCACTACCCTCTCGCAGGCTCTGAGCGTGATCATTTCCTTGATCG
>CAZAWG010000149.1:0-4617 GCA_964488785.1 uncultured Oscillospiraceae bacterium
GTTCCATGGCTTCCTTATAGGTCAGGCGCGGCAGGGGAAGCGTGATATCGGTATCCAATAGCTCCTTAAAGACGGTTTTCATGAAGCCCTCGCCAATGGCTAAGACATCCTCCATTTCGACAAAGGACATTTCCAGGTCGATCTGAGTGAATTCCGGCTGACGATCCGCGCGCAAATCCTCATCGCGGAAGCAGCGTGCGATCTGCATATAGCGGTCAAAGCCGGCGACCATGGACAGCTGCTTATACAGCTGCGGCGACTGCGGAAGGGCATAGAATGAGCCCTTATGCACACGGCTGGGCACAAGATAATCGCGTGCGCCCTCCGGGGTAGATTTGATAAGGATCGGTGTTTCGATCTCGATAAAGCCCTGCTTGTCAAAATAATCGCGTGTGACCTTGGCGAGCTTATGACGGAACAGGATGTTTTTCATAAGATCCGGGCGGCGCAGGTCGAGGTAGCGGTATTTCAAGCGCAGATCCTCACCGGCCTTGCTGTTTTCAACGATCTCGAAGGGCGGTGTTTCGCTTTCTGCCAATATCTTCAACTCGGAAACGTAAATTTCCACGTTTCCGGTCGGGATAGCCGGGTTTTTGCTGTCGCGCTCACGAACCACACCGGTAGCACACAGAACATATTCGCTCCGGACGGAGGATGCCTTTTCAAACAGCTCCTTGGGGGTATTTTCATCATAGGCGAGCTGAACGATGCCGGTACGGTCGCGCAGATCGGTAAAGATCAGGCTTCCGAGGTCACGTGTTTTCTGCACCCAGCCCATGACGGTGACGGTCTTTCCGATATGCTCGTCGCGAACCTGTCCGCAATAATCGGTGCGCTTGGAGGTTCCTAAAAATTCTGCCATTTTACGATCAGTCCTTTTATTTTTATAGTACGATGTTTTATATTTTAGAACGGAAGCGAATCCAAAGAGACTTCCTTTCGGTCGTCCTTGTCGCGCATATTTTTAAGGAGTGCCTTCCCGGTCTCCAATTCGTTGTCACCCACGACCAACACATATTCCGCGCCGAGCTTATCGGCGTATTTCATCTGTGCCTTTAAGCTGCGCGAAGCGATATCGCATTCCGCATATACGCCGCGTGCGCGTAAAGCCTCGACTGTGCTGAGTGCATAGACCGCCGCCTTTTCGCCCATGGGCGCGATATACAAGCGCGGACCTGCATAGGTCGGAAGCGTGGTCTTGCCCTGCTCGGCGAGGGTCTTGAGCGCCAGCACCAGACGGGTCAGTCCCATGCCGAAGCCAATGCCGCTGAGCCTGGGTCCATCCAACTGCTCGACCAGACCATCGTAGCGACCGCCGCCGCACACAGTGCTTTGTGCGCCGATATCCTCGGAAATGAATTCAAACACGGTGCGGACGTAATAATCCAATCCGCGCACGATCATCGGATCGACGGCATAAGGGATCTGTAAAGCATCCAAAGAGGTTTTCAGGGCTTCAAAATGTGTATGACAGTCCTCACACAGATAGTCCACCGTTTTGGGAGCGCCGGAGGCGATCTCCGAGCAGATGGGACTTTTGCAGTCCAAAATGCGGAGCGGATTGGTCTTGAGACGCTCTTGGCAGGTGGGGCACAGCTCTTCCTTTTTGCCCTCAAAATAATCGACCAACGCCTGACGATAGACCGGGCGGCACTTGGGACAGCCGATGGAATTGATGTGGAGCGAGGTATGGATACCGATTCTTTTTAGCACCCCGGCAGCCAGCGAAATGACCGAAGCATCGGCATAGGCGCTGTCGGCGCCGAACATTTCCACGCCGAACTGATAAAACTCACGGCTT
The DNA here is from genome assembly GCA_964488785.1 of uncultured Oscillospiraceae bacterium. Lineage (GTDB taxonomy): Bacteria > Bacillota > Clostridia > Oscillospirales > CAG-382 > UMGS882. Next base: position 1,802 of record CAZAWG010000149.1, read on the forward strand.
CTGCCGGCCTGCGGCTTCTCATAGCGGAAAAACGGACCGATATAATATAGCTTTAACGGCATTGCCTCGTTGTACAGGCCGTTTTCCACGATGCTGCGCACAACGCCGGCCGTTCCTTCGGGACGAAGGCACATTTCGGTGTTATCGCCGCGGTCGGAGAGGGTGAACATTTCCTTTTGCACGATATCGGTGGTCTGACCGACACCGCGCTTATACACACCGGACAATTCGAATGTCGGGATGCGAATCTCACGGAAGCCGGCATTTTGGGTACATTCGCGGATGATCTCCTCCATTTTGTGCCAGAGGACGGTTTCTTCGGGCAGAATATCCATAGTGCCCTTGGGTTTTTGGAACATGGTGAAAACTCCTTTGAAAATAACCAACAGGTTATGCTATTTTTTATAATTCCTCAGGAAATCCATAAAATCATACACCGTTTTCTGCTGTCCGGCGGACAGATTATCGTAGATATCCTGAATATTGAGTGTTTTCTTTTTTGAGACAGGCGGCTCACTATCGAAGAGTCTGCCGGCGGCAAGCAGATAGTCCTCCAATTCAATGCCGCCATCGCTATGCTCGGCAAGCTTGGTGATGAGCTTCATGCCGGGGGCACCGACCTGGGCGCCCAGCTCCAATTTATGCAATTGCACATAGCTGATGCCGCAATCGGCGGCAAACTGCTTGGACGTTCTGTCTCCTCGCGCTTTTTCGAGCAGCAGAGCGAAAATTTTGGCATTAAAGGGATGTGCTTGTTTCATGACGGCGAAAGAGTCTCCTTTTTCTCCGGGATAGCTTGAATTCTCTTAATTATATCATATATTTTCTTGTTTTTCAAGTCATATTGCAAAACAAAAGAAGCTGTTGAAGAATATATTTGCAGCTTCTTTTGATGCTTTTGACGGGCATACCGCTGACAACGTTAGTGCTTTGCCCCAAAAAGCGCAAAAGCACAGACCATCTCCTGTTTACACACGGCAAAGACGGTCTGCGCTTTAATCTGTGAAGCTCTTGTTTTACCTATTATTCACCAGTAGTTCCGAAAAGATCGTCAATTCCAATAATTATGTCACTACCAGCCATAATATCGGCAGTTTCTGCTCTGGTCATTTCCATTTCAGGAGACATATATTCCTTTTTCATCCTAAACAACCCTTTCTTCGGATCCAATTATTTCAAGAAAGTATCTACAAGCATCGGTGCTTTCTTAGTTACAATAATTATAACGCCTCTTGTTTGCACGAACTTGCATAATTTGTAAATTTTTATCGTATATTCGCTGTCCTTTTGCGGTTCCTTCTGTTGTGTCGTCCGGATAGGATATCAAAAAGATACAAAAAGACATACATTAGGCACGAAAAAACATTGTATTTTGCTATAAATCTGATACAATATTCTTATCGACAATGCTTGTTGATATCCTACAGAATTACACCGAAAAGGAGTTGCAAAAATGTTAAAGATCACATTTATGGGTGCCGGAAGCACAGTTTTTGCCAAAAATGTATTGGGTGACACGCTTCTTTGTGAGGCGCTTCGCGAATGCGAGATCGCTTTATACGATATCGATCAAAACCGTTTGGAGGAATCCGAGGTCGTCATCCGTGCCTTAAACCACAAATACAACGCCGATCGTGCGGTCATCAAGACCTATCTTGGCGTAGAAAACCGCAAGGCGGCTCTGCGCGGCGCACGCTTTGTTGTCAACGCCATTCAGGTCGGCTTATATGACCCTTGCACGATCATCGATTTTGAGATCCCGAAAAAATATGGGCTTCGTCAGACCATTGGCGACACTCTGGGCATTGGCGGTATTTTCCGCGGCTTACGCACGATCCATGTGTTAAAGGAATTTGCGGCCGACATGGAAGAGGTCTGCCCGGATGCCTGGTTCTTGAACTACACCAATCCGATGGCGATCCTTTCGGGCTATATGCAGCGCTACACGGGTGTCAAGACCATCGGCCTTTGCCACAGTGTACAGAGCTGCACCAGCAGCTTATTCAACAATCTGGGCATTGGAGAGCGTTTTGCCGAGGTTGGACACGAATTGATCGCCGGTATCAACCACATGGGCTGGCTGTTAGAGGTTTGCGACAAGGACGGAAACGATATGTATCCGGAGATCCGTCGTTTGGCGCGCGAGAAGAACAAGGAAAAGCACAACGACATGGTGCGCTTCGATTATATCGACAAGCTTGGCTACTATTGCACGGAATCCAGCGAGCATAATGCGGAATACAACTGCTTCTACATCAAATCGCGCTATCCGGAGCTGATCGACCGCTTCAACATTCCGCTTGACGAATATCCGCGCCGCTGTGTCAACCAGATCGCGGCATGGGAAAAGCAGAAGGAAGAGCTGCTTGCCGGCGGCGATATCGAGCATACCCGTTCGAAGGAATATGCATCGCATATCATGGAAGCCATGATCACCAACACGCCGTATAAGATCGGCGGAAATGTGATCAATACCGGTCTTATCGATAATCTGCCGGCAGATGCCTGTGTTGAGGTGCCGTGTATGATCGATGGCGCCGGCATTCATCCGACACACGTTGGACGTTTACCGGCACAGTTAGCGGCCATGAACATGACCAACATCAATTGCCAGCTTTTGACCATTGAAGCGGCCGCGACCGGCAAGAAGGAGCATATTTATCATGCTGCTATGCTTGAACCGCACACGGCAGCCGAGCTTTCGCTTGACGATATTGTTAAGATGTGCGATGAACTGTATGACGCACACGAAGCGGCTGGTTATCCGATCTTATAAGTTTTGCCCCAAGGGCGTAGTGACCCCCAAATGACACAAA
>CAZAWG010000150.1:0-4604 GCA_964488785.1 uncultured Oscillospiraceae bacterium
ACAGGCTACATCTAACGCAAGAACAGCGACTTTCGAAAAGGCACGATTTTCTACAAGCTTACAGTAGGGTGATATGCGGAAACCGCATAGTACACGTTAGTGGGGTTTGTGCGAACCGTATGTTTCACACTCCACACTCCACACTCCCAACTCTGCATCACCCTTTAGCCTGAACTATTCCGCGAAAATTGCCGTGGGGCTTCCCCACTGAGCCATAAGCCCCATTGGGCGCATGGCGGACAAAGGACACGCGGTTGCCATACTATGCCTTTAGTCTGAACTAAACCGCGAAAATTGCACTCTCCTTGAAACATGGTCGTCTCGCTCACATCCGTTCGTGAAACTCCCTGTTTCGGCGGTCTCGGGCGCCCCAAAACTTGCCACCGGCAAGTTTAACACGTCCGAGCAGCTTCCGCGCCACCGCTTCAGGTGAGATCGAAGAATTTGAGAACCTCGGGATGGGGGTTGGCAATGACATTTGTGCCATAGACCTTGCCTAACGGTGCCGCCGCCACTTCTCCATGCTCCAAGGCACTGGTCACAGCATCCACCTTACCGGCTACGATAAGCGTTACCAAACGTCCGCCCAAGCGCTTCTCGGTGTGGATCAGACGAACATCGGCCGCCTTGAGCATGGCATCCAAGCCATCGATCGAAGCCACCAATCCCTCTACCTCCAATAGCGCAATCGCATTATCACCGGTAAAATACGGCGTTTCGACCCCTTCAAAGGTCTTAGGCAAATGCTTGTTGTATTTGTCGCGATTGATGTCGATCTTGTATGCCATCTTGTCCACATCCTCACCCGGATGCGGAATGACATGGGATACAATGTAATGCCCCAACGACTTAGCATATTCGCTTGCTGCCTCGACAGAAGCCCGTACATCGGCTACATCGCCTTCTATTTTAGCCGCCATGATGAGCGGGACCGGAAACCCTTTGGCGAACGGACGGTTGCGGTCAAATGCGATCACGCTCACATTGCCCGTCTTTGCCATAATGTCCGCGCAGGTTACAGCCGTTGTAAAGCTGTACACCTCGATCATTCCCAATGCTTTCATTTAAATACCTCAAAACCCCAAAACGGGGACAATTTATCAAACAATATGTAAGCCATCCACCAATACGCAGCGTCTTTGACGGGTAAACGAATGCGCCGCCGTCAGACCCTCACCGGTCGGACCTGCAATGGTAAAGGTGGTATACCCCTCGCCACCGGCACCAATACCGGCATAGGAGGGAGCATTCTTGACAAAGATGGTCGTCTCGACCGCTTTTGCGAAACGGGTCAGATGATCCACATTCTTCGAATGGATATGTGCCGAATGACGATTGCCATGCTCTGCCTTGACCGCCATTTCAATGGCTTCATCGATGTTCTTCACACGCACGATACCAAGCACCGGCATCATCATTTCCACCTGAACGAACGGATGCATTTCCGGCACCTCGCAGATCACAAGGCGCGCATCCGAATCAATGCCTAAAGCCTTTAAGAATTTAGATGCATCGCGACCTACCCAATCCTTATTGATGGAATATTTTCCATTCTTTTCCACAAGACAGGTCTTGACGAGCGCATCGATCTGCTCACCCTTGATGAGGTAAGCGCCATTCTGGGTCATATATTTAATAAGATCATCGGCAATGCTGTCAAAGGCAAAGCATTCCTTTTCGGCAATACACGGAAGGTTATTGTCAAAGCTTGCACCGGCAACGATGTCCTTAGCCGCCTTTTCAATGTCGGCTGTATCGTCAACAATGACCGGCGGATTACCGGCACCGGCACCAATTGCCTTTTTGCCGGAGGATAAGAGTGCCTTGACCACGCCCGGTCCGCCCGTTGCCACAAGCATACGCACGATGGGGGACTGCATCATCTCATCGGAGGATTCCTTGGTCGGATGCTCCACCGTGACCACCAAATTCTCCGGACCGCCTGCCTCTAAAATGGCACGGTTGACAAGATCGACCGCATAGTTTGCCGTCTTGCAGGCATGGGGATGGGGATTGAAAACCACACCATTACCGCCGGCGATCATGCCAATGGAGTTGCAGATGACCGTCTCGCTGGGGTTGGTGGACGGTGTGATGCTGCCGATAACGCCATACGGCGCCATTTCGACAAGAGTCAGACCGCAATCGCCCGAAAAAGCAGTCGGGTGCAGATCCTCTGTGCCGGGGGTCTTATTGGCGACAAGCTGATGCTTGATGATCTTGTCGGCTACGCGACCCATACCCGTCTCTTCGACACCTAAACGTGCCATATTTTCGGCTTCGTTCAGCGTGAATTCGCGAATTTTGGCGATCATCTTCTCGCGCTGCTCGATGCTGTAGCTCTTATATTGCTTATAAGCCTTATCCACAGCGGCTAAAGCCTCGGTCATTGTGGAAAAAACGCCTTTTTGTGCCTGCTTGGAGGTCGTCATGGACTTTACGACACTTGCAACGATCTCACTTACCATTCTTTCATCCATGTCAAGGAGCCATCCTTTCTTTTTAAGAAGCATATGCCGCATTTCGGCACGTACTCTATAATATCATATATATTATAACGCACACGCGCACATTTGTCAAGGGATTTCAGGATATTTTTCTTTCTTTTTGCGTGGTTTTTGTTGTTTCTTGCGGAATCGTGATGTGGTTTTATGTTGTTTTAGCTCGTGAACCGAAAAAAAGAAAAGAAGCTGCCACAAAAAAATGTGACAGCTTCAGACTATCGCAAAAGTCCTTCGGCTTTTGCAAGGCGAGCCCCATACGCGGGTTCGCCCTCTTTTTTGCCGCGTTAAGGGGGATTTCGCCCTTTGCGAAGGGCGACAAGGGCTACTCGCCCTTGACCTCGGTCGCTTTTCTTACAAGAAAAGCTCCGCAAAAGAACTGGGCTTGGGTTTTGCGACAGACTGAAAGAAGCTGCCACAAAAAATGTGACAGCTTCTTTTTTCGATCAAAGTCGGAACGACAACAGCTTCATGGCAAGTCCGAAATAGACAAGCATAGCGCACACGTCCACAAGCGTGGTGATAAGCGGTGCCGCCATGACCGCTGGGTCCATATGCAGCTTTTGTGCAAGTATCGGAAGCACTGCGCCCAAGGATTTGGCAATAATAATGGTGAATAACATCGCCAGCGACACTACAAGTGCAATGAGCATCCGATCCGGGTCATTTGTCAACAGCACCACACGCCCAAAGTTGATAGCGGCAAACAGAATACCCACTACCACCGAAACGCGCAGCTCCTTCCACAATATCTTCAGCACATCCGCGCATTCCAGTTCGCCGGTCGTCAGGCCGCGAATGACGGTCGTGCTGGCTTGGGAGCCGGAATTTCCGCCCGTATCGAACAGCATCGGCATAAAGGTGACGAGCAGGGGAACCGCAGCAATGGCTTCCTGAAATTTTCCGAGAATACTGCCGGTGATGGTTCCGGCGATCATCAAAATGAGAAGCCACAAAATGCGTTTACGCACGATGGTGAACACGCCGGTCTTAAGATACGGCGTTTCGAGCGGCTCCATAGCGGCCATCTGTTCGATATCCTTGGTGGCTTCCTCTTCGATAACGTCCACGATATCATCGACCGTGACGATACCCACAAGTCTGTTTTCGGCATCCACGACCGGAAGGGTCGTAAGGTCATATTTGGAAAACAGACCGGCAACGGCTTCCTTATCCTCCGTCGTGACCGCCTTGACCACGCCGGTTTCCATGATATCGGAAATTTTCGTATCATCGTCCTTGCAGGCTAAAATATCGCATAATTCGATCACGCCCTCTAACTCACGCGAGGCACTGATGATGTAGCAGGTATAGATAGTCTCCTTATTATCCGACACATTCCGCAAATGCTGAATCACTTCAGCAACGGTCATATTTCCCCGGATATCGGTAAATTCGGCGGTCATAATGCTGCCGACCGAATTATCCGGATAGTTCAAAAACTGGTTGATCAGCTTTCGTGTGGTGTGACTGGCGTTTTTGAGTACCTTTTTGACGATGGTAGCCGGCATTTCCTCAAGCATATCCACCGCATCGTCCACGCTTAGCTCCTCCACAATACGCCCGATCTCCTCATCGGTGATGGAGGTGATGAACTTTTCCTGGGTTTCTGCTTCAAAATAGCTGAACACCTCGACCGAACGCTCCTTGGGAAGCGACCGGAACACCGGCATAGCCCGTTCCACCGTCAGCTCCTCTAAGAATTCGGCGATATCCGCTGTTGGCAGCTCCTCCAAAAGAGGCTTCATGCCGCGATAGTTTTTCTGCTCAAGCAGCTCCTTTAGCTGTTCGAGATACTCCTTGACTTCAAGTTCGTTTGTCATGCTTTTTCCGTCCTTTCCTAAAATGAGTTTTTACAGGAAAGCAGAACGGGACTGTACAGCGCATGACTACTGCCGTGCGCCGCGTCTTTGAAAACAGCCTTGACCGGAAAGACGTGCGTCCTTCCGTGCTATACTCTGTCCGTGTCTACTTCGCCCCGGAATATCCACTTGTCTTTCCCCCTTTATGGTTTTAGTTTTATAAAAAACCCGATGGACTATTCTCCATCCAAGATTTTTTTCATTTCATACAGCTTGCTTAGTGCCTAGATGGGCGTTAAGG
>CAZAWG010000151.1:0-4581 GCA_964488785.1 uncultured Oscillospiraceae bacterium
GCGAAGCGGCAAATCATGGCGAAGCCAAATCATGACAATGATAGTTGTCAAATCATTAAAACGGTAGCATGAAATCAATGAATTGCCTGCGGCAAGAATGGAAGCCTTCGGTTTCATGAATTGAGCCTTATGGCACATGAAATTACGATGCAAGAATCGAAAAGGTTTGGAACGGTATGTTTAACAGCGATACCCTTCGTCCGCTGAAGGGCTATTATCCCTTCAAGCTGTTTAACGTATTGTATTAGAATGAAAAGGCTTGCCCTTGCGCGGTTGATAACGAAAACGTGTATGCCGTTGGTGCAAGCTCCAAGGAGGATAAGCAAGCCGTTCTTCTTTGTTATTATACCGACGACGCAGTCTCCAAAACGATAACGGTTACATTTGATTTTGCCGGTGGAGCTGCCCAATACGAGGTTTTCTTACTTGATGCGCATAAGAAAGCCGAAAAAGTCATGACTGTGGAAGTGGGCGGAGAACTCGTCATGGAGAAAAACACCGTCTGCCTGTTAAAGTCGATATAAGGTATACGAAAAACGCAAATAAATGTATTGATATAACTACAAATGAAAGGCGAACCAACGTGTCTAAGCTACAGAAAACCAATGCCATGCGCCTGTTGGATGCGGCGCATATTCCCTATGAAGCCAAAGAATATGTCTATGACGAAAGTGACCTTTCCGGCCTACATATTGCCGAAAGCATCGGTCTTGACCCGGATATCGTTTTTAAGACCCTTGTCGCACGCGGCGATAAAACGCCGTTCGCCGTGTTCTGCATTCCGTGTGCCTATGAGTTGGATCTTAAAAAATGCGCCCGTGCCAGCGGTAATAAGCGGTTGGAGCTTGTCGCTGTCAAGGAGCTTTTGGCGTTGACAGGCTATATTCGCGGCGGCTGTTCTCCCATTGGCATGAAAAAGAGCTTCCCGACCTTTATCGATGAAACCGCGCTTCTTGCCCCTAAGATCACCATCAGTGCCGGCGTGCGCGGCATACAGCTGTTTTTGGAGCCGCAGAAATTAGTGGACTTTTTGGGGGCAACTGTCTGTGACCTTACCGAATTTACAGAGATCGGAAAATAAAAACAAAAGGAGTGTTTCCTATGCTTTCAGAAATGCTAACAGAGCGTAATTTGCCACCTGTCCCTACGGATAGGGAAGAGATCAAACGAATCCTGCAGGAGGAGATCTACGGCTTTCTCCCCCCTCCGCCGGACGAACTGTATTTTGAGACGGTGCGCATGATGGAGGATCGCCTCCCGACCGGCGCGGCGATTCGGCAAATGCGAGCCGTTATGCGCATCGGCACACGTTGGTTCTCGTTCCCCTTTGTGGCGGCACTGCATACCGATGGAAAAAAGCATCCGTTTTTTATCCATAATAACTTCCGTCCCCATGTGCCGGATATCTATATGCCCACCGAGGAGATACTCGACCATGGCTTTGATGTTCTGTCGCTGTGCTATACCGATGTGACGAGTGACGATTGGAATTTCACCAGCGGCCTTGCCGATATCTTTGTCGGAAGCACGCCACGCACGGGCACGACCTGCGGCAAGATCATGCTGTGGGCGTGGGCGGCCATGCGCGTGATGGATTATGCCGAGACTGTGCCTACGCTCGACCTTGAAAATGCCGCCATCACCGGGCATTCCCGTTTAGGCAAGACGGCACTTGTGACAGCTATGATGGATGAGCGCATAAAGTTTGCCTTTTCCAATAATGCCGGCTGCTGCGGCGATTCGTTCGTGCGCGGAAAGAGCGGTGAGACCATTGCCGACATCACACGTGCTTTTCCCTATTGGTTCTGTGAAAACCTAAAAAAATATGCCGGACACCACGAAGCAATGCCGTTCGATCAGCATTTTCTTTTGGCAAGCATCGCACCGCGCTATGTGTATGTGGCGGCCAGCAGTCTGGATTTCTGGGCAGATCCCGTGACCCAGTATCTGACCTGCTATGCGACCTCTGCTCATTTTGAGAAGCAGGGCGTATCCGGCTTTATCTGTCCCGACCGTCTGCCCGAGGAGGGCGAAGCCTTCCAAGATGGGCATATCGGCTATCATTTGAAGCATGGGGCACACTATTTTTCACGCTATGACTGGAACGAGTATATGCGCTTCTTTGAGAAGCATATGTAAAGAAGCTTTGTAAAGCGAGAGAGGGCGGTTCAACACGAACCGCCCTCTCTTTTGCCGTATTCTCTTTATGCTAACGAATGCCGCAACACCGCCACCCCGTATTCTTCCAGCGTGATCGTGCCCTTTGTCGTCTGACCGGTCAATAGATCATAGTATTCGCCCTCGTCTAAGGTCACTTCCTGTGCTTCGGTCGTATAGTTGGTTAAAAAGACATATTCGTTTCTGTCATCCGCACGGGTAATTGCCTTGACTCCTGTCGGCAGCGGCGCCTTCAGATTCTTGTGAACAGCGCAGGCATCCGCAATGGCTCCGATGAGCCTTGCCGTGTCGGCTTCGTTCTGGCGCGTACCGATGAAATACGCCTTGCCCTTCCCATAGGAATGCACCGTGATACAGGGCATTCCGGCGTAAAATTCACTCTTATAATACGCAAGCGCTTCGGCACCCTCCAAATGGATTAGCTCGCAAAGATCCTCTGACTCAAAGCTTCCCGAAAGACCAAGTGCGTTTTCTACATATTCGTTCTGTACCCGTTCACCCGGAAACAGCGCATCGATCTCTTCTGCCCAAAGGCCGAACACCTTGCGAAGTCCTGCACCCGGAAAGCCGCCTAAATGGCAGAGATCGTTCTCGTTGACGTAGCCGGTCACATAGGTTGCGACTAACGTTCCACCCTCGCGTACATATTTTTCAAGCAGTGCCCCGGTCTTTTCGCTCACCATGTACAGCATGGGCGCGACTAACAGCTTGTAGCGCGAAAAATCGCCCTCGCGCGGAACAAAATCGATGTTTCGCGCGTGATCGGTAAAGGCGCGGTAGAACGAAAGCGTGGTTGCAAGATACTTTTTGTCGTGCTGGAAGCCCTGCGCCTCGTCTAAGGCCCAGGCGTTTTCCCAGTCGTATATGATACCGACCTCGCTCGGCGTGTCGGTGCCGACGATCTCATCCAGCTTTTGCAGCTCCTTTCCCAGCGCGGCGACCTCGCGGAACACGCGCGTGTTCTCACTGCCCTCGTGATCGACTACTGCCCCGTGGAATTTCTCAAATGAGCCGCGCGACTTGCGCCATTGGAAATATTGGATTGTGTCGCCGCCGTGCGCCACGGTCGAAAGGGAAGCAAGACGGTGCATACCCGGACGCTTGAGCTTGTTGATGGGCTTCCAGTTGACACAGCTCGGCGCACTTTCCATCAGCATGAACGGACGACGATGCAGGGAGCGCATGAGATCGTGGCAGAGGCTGATATCGGAATCGACCGCCCCGTCGGTGAGGTCGGGACGGTGAAACTGGGGATAGGCGTCCCAGGAGATGACATCGATGTGCTTGGCAAGCTCAAAATAGTTGAGCCACGGATAGGTGCCCATTAAATTGGTGGTGATGGGTGTGTCCGGAGAAAATTCCCGGATGGCGCGGATCTCGTTGTCGATGAATTCGCAGGTATTTTCGGTGGTAAAGCGCTTCCAGTCGATGTTGTGCGCATGGACCATCCGGTCGCCAAGAGAGCTTGGCGGATCGATCTGATCGAAATCATCGTAGGTGTGGCTCCAGAAGCCGGTCCACCATTCGTGATTCAATTCCCTGATGTCGTTGTGGTATTTTTTGCGTAAATAGGTGCGGAATTTCTGCTTGCAGGTGTTGCAGTAGCAAAATGTGCCGTATTCGTTGGATAAGTGCCACATTTTCACGCCCGGATGCTTTCCAAAGCGTTCAGCAAGCACTCGGTCGATGGCGGCAACCTTTTCGCGGTAGGCAGGCGAGGACATACAGTGATTGTGACGTTCCCCGTGACCGCGATGCATCCCGTTTTCTTCGGTGCGGCAGGCCTCCGGATAGGCGGCATCCAACCAGGCAGGACGCGCCCCGGAGGGGGTGGCAAGCACGGTGTAAATGCCGTTTTTGTACTGATTGTCGATGATCTCCTCTAACCACTCCAATTGGTAAACGCCCTCGCGCGGCTCAATGGTTGACCACGCAAAAATGGCAAGTGTGGTACTGTTGATACCGGCAAGCTTCATTAGGCGAATATCCTCGGAGAGGATCTCCGGCGTATCTAACCATTGATCGGGATTGTAGTCGCCGCCGTGAATCATGTGCGGCACATCCTTGAAAATGGGCGGGTATTTCATAAACACTTCTCCTTGTTTTATATAATAGCATATCCTTTTTTGTAGGATAGCATAATTTGTGCGAATTGTCAAGAGCTTTTGATAAAGCAGTGAGAAGGGGATACACGGAATGCAATGTACACATTTTGTAAATAACTTGGAGGTTAAACCGGGAGCTTGCCCGATTTTTCCTATTCGTATACGAAAGCCCGTTGTGGGACAAAAAGTGGGAAAAACGCTAAATTACTTTACATATTTATTTATCTATAGGTGTTTTAGCTCTTTTTCTCACAAAATGCACGAAATATTTACATTTCTTTCTCGAACAGTGCTTGCA
>CAZAWG010000152.1:0-4545 GCA_964488785.1 uncultured Oscillospiraceae bacterium
AAATGTTTGAAATCTCGCGATAGAGTCTTGCAAAATCTTCAAATTATGGTATAATGTGGCGAAAGCGCCACTCCAATACTCGCGCTATACATTTGCATAAGCAAAATGTTTGAAATCTCGCGATAGAGTCTTGCAAAATCTTCAAATTATGGTATAATATCAGTGCAAGATAAAGGAGTGATTCGCATGAAGCTAAATTTCGGCCAAATACAGGCACTCACCAAAGGAGCAGAATACCTTTCCGAAGAAGCCGATGGGCTGTGCTTTCATCGTTTCACCCCTAAGGACGATGCTTCCTCTACCCCAGACTCTCCCTCGATCTGCTTGGCTGATGCCGGGATCAAGCTTGCTTTTCGCACAAACAGCCGTTATTTACGGATAAAGGGAAAGACTTTTTTAGTTAACTCCATCCGCTCCTTCTATGCGATCGATCTTGTTAAAGACGGTGTCTTGGTCGATTCGATTCAGAATACTTCCGAAAACGAGCTTTCGCCCTTTATCTCCACCAATGAGTATCCTTTAGGCTATTTCGAAAAGGAATTCGCTTTAGGCAACGGCGAAAAGAGCATCGAACTCCATCTTCCCCACAGCACCGGCTGTCTGCTTTCCGAGCTGTCGATCGAGGATGGTGCGGACATCTCGCCGCTTCCGGCTCAAAAGGTTTGGCTTGCCTATGGAGATTCCATCACTCAGGGCTATGATGTACTCCAACCACGCAGCGCTATACCGCCCTTTTATGCAAACGCCTTCATATGGATGAGTACAACAAGGCCATTGCCGGTGCCTGCTTTCCTGCACATCCGGCACCCTATACCAAAGACCTTTCGCCGAGCATTATTTCCGTTGCTTACGGAACAAACGATTTTTCGCACCGTGGGCTTGCAGCCTTTCGAAAGGATGCCGAAGCTTTTATCACTTCGCTGGCAAAGACCTATCCGCTTGTTCCCAAATTCATCCTTTCACCGATTCTTCGTGCCGATAGCCTGCACAATGAGCGGTTCGGCGATCTTCATGAAGCTGCCAATGCTTTACAAGCCCTCTCAGCCGGTCTGCCGTATACCTATTTCATTTGCGGAGAAGAGCTGGTTCCAAACAAAACGTCAAGCTTCGGTGACGGCTATCTCCATCCGGGCGAAGTCGGCTTTGCCCATTATGCAGAAAATCTATACCAAAAGATCATGTCCTTTATATAACATAGGTCGATAAAAATCTGAAAAAGGAGGAGCTGTTTTTGAGTATCAATTCGTTTTCCTATCTTCAAAACACCGCTTTTTTAGGCGGCGTAGCGACCGGCTGCTTAAAGCTGTATGCCGATGGTGGCACCCAATTTGCCGGACTGGCCAAAAGCTCCTCACGCAAAGCCCATCCCGGCGAACATACCGATCCGCTTTCCTTTGCCGTTTGTGTCCGTCCGGATGAAGCACCAAAGGCCAAAGGAGCGATCCTAAAGGATCCAGAGGCCGAAAAAGAGGAAGCTGCACGTGCCCTCCCCCACGCCCCGGTGCGGTCTTTTTACACCGATTTTCCTTTTACTACGATTTCCTATGCCAATGTTCCTTATGGCGTAGATATCGAATTGCGCGCTTTTAATCCGACACTGATACATAATTCCATCGACTCCGGTATCCCTGCCGCTTTTTTTGAGGTCACGCTTACCAATCCGACCGATAAGGCACTTACTGTCGCGTTAGGACTGCTCTTGCGTTCCTCCTTTGAAGCCGGCATGGGGGCGCCTTCATACGACAAAGCCAGCGGTGCTTTCTTCACGGAATTATGTGAAACAGCCGCCGGCGTGCCTGCCAAACGGCGCGGAAGCATTGGACTTGCTTCGGATGCCGCAGATTTCACCTATGAGATCGCCGCTTCTCGCGACTATGCGGATTTCTTCTCCTATTTCTGCTCCACACAGGGCTTCTTACCGGACAAAGCAGTCCATGAGGCCGTACCCGGTCTTGCCACGCTCCTGTCACTTCCGCTCCATTTAGACCCCGGTGAAAGGCAGACCAGACGGTTTCTTGTGGCATGGAGCTTCCCTTATTGTGCGGAAAGCCCTGCCAAAAGCGGCGAAAAAAACTACTATTGTCACTATTTTTCCGATCTTTCCAGCTGTGCTTCGTATTGCTTTACGCATTTTGACCGTCTGCGCCGCGACAGCTTAAAATTCCGTGAGCTGATAGCCGATGGACTGTCCAAGCTGCCGGAGGAGCTTCGCTGTTCACTGTGTGCTTCCTTTGCCACCATAAAGGATCCCGCCATACGGCGTGACAGTGCCGGTATTCTCAAGGGACTGTCCGAGGATGCAGAGGAAGGAACACTGCCGCTTTCGTTCGCCTTAGAGCTTTTGTTTCCCGGCATTACAGCATCTACCGGTGTATGGGTCTTGAATCGTCAGATAAATGCCAAGGGGCGGCATTGTCACTCCGCCTTTGATGCAGAGCCGACCTGCGAGCAGGCGTATGCGCGGCTTCGCATGATATTACGTCTGTTTTATGCCTATCGATCCACCTCCGAGCTGCGTTTTTATACCGAAAACTGGGTAGATATCTCCTCCGTGACAGAGCTGTTATGCGCCTATTGTGAGCGACATTTCGCATTGCCTCCGGATATTCATTCCAGAGAGGACACACTGTTCGATGTGCTGTTGCCGACACTATACGCTATGATCTGTATGGCAGAGCTGTTGCGCGACAAAAAGCGAAAGAGCTTTTTCGAAGAAAAGCTTGCAGCGTTTCGTGGACTCTTTGACCAAAACGTACAAAAGCGATGCGAGGAGCAGCCCTTGCGTGTGTTATCCTCCTCCTTTACGGCTCGTTTTCTTGCAGGCTATGCCCTGTATACACAACAGGAACGTCAAACAGCAGCCTCCTTTGCTGTTCCGGAAAGCTGCACAGACTGTATGCCGGATTATTTTGCCTGTGCCGAGCTTGTCCGCTTAAAGAAGCTTCCGCTTTGCGAGGCTTTCGTTAAGGTTTTTGCACAACACGTGTATACCTGCAAAAAAGATCTGTATGGAACACTCATGCAGCTGCCTGTGATCCTGTACGGCATCTCCGGCTTCCTATACGACAAAAACGAAATGACGCTATCCTTCTCCCCTACGGAGTGCTTATGTGACGAATACGGTGTTTTCAAAAGCTTTGTCAGCTTTGATGGGGCGTATGGGCGCATCGAATTGGGGCCGGATTATACCGAACTTATCCTGTACACAGGCGAAGTCAAGGTACGAAGGGTGATCTGCTCACACAGACCCTACAAGGTATTATACGGCGGACGGCTATGGCCGTGTGACATCGATCCGGGCACCAACACTGTGACCTTAGACAGCAATTTAGCCGTTGGGAAAACAAAAAAACTGACGATCCTGATGGATCTGACCAAATAGATCAATTACAAAAGGACATTTACCATGGAGAATCAAAATCTGCTCAAGCGTTCTTATTATAATTATGAACTTCCCCCGGAGCTTATCGCACAAACACCGGCGCAAAAGCGCGATATGTCGCGACTTTTGGTATTAGACAAAGAAACCGGCGCCATCGAGCATCGACATTTTCATGACATTCTCGAGTATCTTCGCCCCGGCGATGCATTAGTCTTAAACGATTCGAAGGTTATTCCGGCGCGTTTGTTTGGAAAACGCTATGGAAAGAATGCGGACGGCACGCCGAGCGATACCCCCTCTGAGAGCCGCATTGAGGTGCTTTTGCTCAAGCGGTTAGACGAAAAGGTATGGGAGACCATCGTGCGCCCCGGAAAAAAACTGCATGAGGGCACACGGCTATATTTTGATGAAACGTTGTCCGGGCGTGTGACAAGGGTGCTTGAGGATGGCAACCGTGTGATCGAATTTGATTATGAAGGCGAATTTTTCGCGCTTCTTGACAAGATCGGTGAAATGCCACTGCCGCCCTATATCACCGAGCGCGGCAGTGAAAAGGAGCGCTATCAGACGGTATATGCCAAATACGAAGGCTCAAGTGCCGCACCGACAGCAGGACTACATTTTACTAGTGAGCTATTAGACGCTATCCGCGCCAAAGGCATTGAGATCTTATATGTCACGCTTCATGTAGGCTTGGGCACGTTTCGTCCGGTCAAGGAGGATGACATCACCTCGCACAAAATGCACAGTGAATACTATTCGGTAAGCGAAGAAACGGCGCGTCGGTTTAATGAGATCCGCCGTGCGGGCGGGCGCATCATATCGGTCGGGACCACCTCCTGCCGCACGCTGGAAAGCGCCACGGACGAAAACGGCATTCTTCATGCCGGGAGCGCCAACACGGAGATCTTCATTTATCCGGGCTACAAATTCAAGGCCATCGACTGTCTGATCACCAATTTCCATCTGCCGGAAAGCACATTGATCATGTTGGTTTCGGCGCTTGCCGGGCGTGACCATGTGTTGGAGGCATATCGTGTGGCGGTGGAGGAGCGGTATCGGTTCTTTTCGTTTGGAGATGCTATGTTTATCCGATAGCAGTATTTTCTCAGACCAAAATGACATAGGAAAAGCCCAGAAATCAAGCGGTTTCTGGGCTTTTT
>CAZAWG010000153.1:0-4495 GCA_964488785.1 uncultured Oscillospiraceae bacterium
GTATGGGTATGGGCGAAAGCCGCAGAGATGCAAGACAGCTCGTTACTCACGGTCATTTCCTCGTGAACGGCAAAAAGGCGGATATCGCTTCCATGATCCTTCGCGCAGGTGATGTGGTCACCGTTAAGGAAACCAGCCGTAAGTCTGAAAAGATCAAGAGCCTTGTCGAAAACCTCGACAACCGCACGTTCCCCGCATGGCTTGACGTTGACAAGCAGAACGTTACCGCTACTATCACCGCTCTTCCCAAGAGAGAAGATATCGACTTCCCGTTTGAGGAGCACTTCATCGTCGAGTGGTACTCCAAGAAAGCATAACCTTTTGAACGATCAGTACAGAAACGTTATTACAACAAGGGGAGGTTTCAGGCAATGATAGAAATTGAAAGACCGAATATAACAACAGTCGAATTGAAATCCGACGGCTCCTACGGCAAGTTCGTCATCGAGCCCTTGGAGAGAGGATACGGTACGACGCTGGGCAACTCTCTGCGCCGTGTGCTGTTAAGCTCGCTTCCGGGCGTGGCAGCTACCAGCGTGAAGATCGAAGGCGTGCTTCATGAAATCTCGGTAATCCCCAACGTTAAAGAAGATGTTCCTGAGATCATACTCAACATCAAAGGTATCACCGCTAAGCTCTATACCGATGCGCCTAAGACCGTCACCTTAGAGGTGACCGAGGAGGGCGAGGTCACAGCCGGCGATATCAAGTGTGATGCGGATATTGAAATTCTCAATAAGGATCATCATTTGGCATACGTGGAGGAAGGCGGCGCTTTGAAAATGGAGCTTACCTTCGGACACGGCCGCGGCTACGTCTCGGGTGAGAAGAATAAAGCGGCGCTGCAAAATCCCCCCATCGGTCTTATTTGCGTTGACTCCATCTATACCCCGGTCTACAAGGTAAACTACACGGTGGAAAACACCCGTGTGGGCAATGTGACCGACTATGATAAGCTCACGCTTGAGGTTCTGACGGATGGAACCATCTCCGCAAAGGAAGCCATCTCGCTTGCTGCCAAGATTCTCAATGAGCATCTCAGTCTGTTTATAGACTTGTCAGATGACGCGAAAAAAGCGGAAATAATGGTGGACAGACAGGAAACCATTAAGGAAAAAGTGTTGGAGATGACTATTGAGGAGCTTGACATGTCAGTGCGCTCGTTTAACTGCTTGAAGCGCGCCGGCATCGATACAGTCGAAGACCTTGTCAATAAGACAGAGGACGAAATGATCAAGGTGCGTAACCTTGGTAAGAAGTCTTTGGAGGAAGTTATCCAAAAGCTTCATTCTCTCGGCCTTGCCTTAAAGAAGGATGAAGACTGATCTGCACCGTCAGCTAACTACCAATATACTCTTTTACGGTTCCTACGCCGACCTTGTGCCGGAAAGTAAGAACAGTATCATTTCATAAAGGAGGTTATACCCCATGCCAGGAACAAGAAAACTTGGACGTCCGACAGACATCAGAATGTCCATGTTAAAGGGTCTTGTTACTTATCTGCTCGAAAATGGCAGATTGGAAACGACCGTATACAGAGCAAAGGAAGTTCGTGCTCTTACCGATAAAATGATCACCTTGGGCAAGAAGAATACGCTTGCTTCCAAGAGACAGGCACTTGCTTTCATCACAAAGGAAGAGGTCGTCGTTAAGCTGTTTAACGAGATCGCTCCGTCCTATGCTGACCGCAACGGCGGTTATACAAGAGTTCTCAAGATCGGTCCCAGACGCGGAGACGGCGCCGAAATGGCCATCATCGAGCTTGTAAAGTAAGCATACGATTTTGTGAAGGATTCGGAAGTACCACCAACGTGGTACTTCCTTTTTTGTTCGTGCTTGTGAAAATTGTATCAGGAATGAGACGAAATTCAAAAAATGCACTTGATTTGTATATCTTTTTTAGTGTATAATAAACAATAAAATTGTTATGCGGAGGTCAATATGGAACGTATCAGCAAGACGAATTACTATCTTGATATCGCGCAAACTGTCGCGGAACGCTCTACCTGCCTGCGAAAAAAATATGGTGCCATCATCGTGAAAAACGACGCTATCGTGTCCACCGGCTATGTCGGCGCCCCACGCGGACGTAAAAATTGCTCGGATATCTGCCGCTGTACGCGCGATGAGATGAATATACCGCGCGGCGAACGCTACGAAATGTGCCGCTCGGTACACGCCGAAATGAATGCAGTCATCAATGCTTCGCGCGAGCAGATGTTGGGCGGGGAGCTGTACCTTGCGTGTATGGACTCGAAAACCGGCGAGCTGGTGTCGGGCACCTGCTGCTGCATGATGTGCAAGCGCGTGGTCATCAATGCAGGCATCGAACGTGTGATCGTCCGCGAAACACCAACTGAATTTACGGTTTATAATACCTCAGACTGGATCGATAACGATGATAGCCTGAGCGGTAAATTCGGCTATTAAATATATTCCGATAAGGAGTGACTTTTTTGAAAAAGGTTCTGTTTGTGTGCTCCGGCAATACCTGCCGCAGTCCGATGGCGGCGGCCGTCTTGAATGCACACGCTGAAAAGCAACAGATCGAGGCGGTCGCCTTTTCCGCCGGATTGTATACACAGGATGGGCTTCCCTATGCGGAGCATTCTGCCGAGGTGCTTCGTGAGGGGGGCATTGAGCTTAATGGCACTTCCCACCAGATCACCAATGAAATGCTTGAGCAGTGCGACCTTGTGTTTGGTCTGACCTATTCGCTGTCTACCTCCCTGGTGGCGGCATTTCCGGCTTATTCGGATAAAATATACCGCTTTCCTTTGGAAGTGCCGGATCCGTTTGGCGGGGATATCGTGCTGTATCGCCGAAGCCTTGTCAAGATCACCGAAGGCGTGGATAAAATATTAGCGGCCATCCAGGTGAAAAAGCTTTGAGTGTGATAACAGACTTTTGCGCCTATGATGACGCCTATGCGTGTGCTATCGCTGCGGCAGAAGAGATGTGCTTTTCCGAGCCGTGGAGTGAGCAGGCGATACGGGATTTTTTTGCCTATCCCTATAACCATGCACTGCTCGCCTTAAACGATAAAAAAATGATCGGCTATATTACCTATACCGTGCTTGCCGGGGAAGCACAAATCGCCAATGTGGCAGTCCTGCCGGACTATCGCCGCTGCGGCGTGGCTTCGGCAATGCGGCAGAAGAGATGTGCTTTTCCGAGCCGTGGAGTGAGCAGGCGATACGGGATTTTTTTGCCTATCCCTATAACCATGCACTGCTCGCCTTAAACGATAAAAAAATGATCGGCTATATTACCTATACCGTGCTTGCCGGGGAAGCACAAATCGCCAATGTGGCAGTCCTGCCGGACTATCGCCGCTGCGGCGTGGCTTCGGCAATGCTTGCCAAGCTGGAACAGCTTGCTGGTAAACAGGACTTTGAGCGGCTGATGCTTGAGGTGCGCCGGTCGAACCGTGCCGCCTTGGCTTTGTACGGTGCATCCGGCTTTGTTGAGGTTGGTACAAGGCGCGGCTACTATCGCCACCCGACCGAGGACGCTGTGCTGATGGATAAAATCTGTGGCTGCACGCTGTGACGAAAGGAAACACTATGGATATATTAGGAATCGAATCCTCCTGTGACGAAACGGCTGCCGCTGTTGTCCGTGATGGACGACAGGTGCTGTCAAATGCTGTTGCTTCTCAGATCGAAACACACGCACTTTACGGCGGCGTTGTCCCGGAAATTGCTTCCCGTGCGCATACGGAGGCTATTGCACACATTGTGACGGAAGCATTGGAAAAAGCAGGAAAAACCATCCGGGATATCGATGCTGTCGCAGTCACCAACCGTCCGGGTCTGATCGGCGCCTTGCTTGTTGGGACTAGCTTTGCCAAAGGGCTTGCCTATACGGCAGGACTTCCCTTGATACCGGTACACCATATTCGCGGTCATGTGGCTGCCAATTTCACCTATTACGATGGCGTTCAGGCGCCCCGTTTAGAGCCGCCGTTTGCGGCACTTGTCATGAGTGGGGGACATACGTCGCTCTTGCAGGTGTCGGATTATACAAATTATACCTGCATCGGCGCGACACGCGATGATGCGGCCGGAGAAGCCTTTGATAAGGTCGCTCGGCTTATGGGATTGACCTATCCGGGCGGCGCTAAAATGGATAGGCTTGCCTGCAAAGGAAACTCTGCGGCTGTGGTGTTCCCCGATTCCCATGTCAAGGATCATCCGCTTGATTTCTCCTTCTCCGGCTTAAAAACTGCCGCGATCAACTATTTGCATACCTGCGAACAAAAGGGAACACCGGTCGTCCGGGAGGATGTGGCGGCTTCCTTTACAGCGGCCGTTTGCCGCGCCATCTGTATGCGTGTGGAGCATCTGTTTCGTGATCCGTCTTTTACTTCGAAAAAGCTGGTGCTTGCCGGAGGTGTGTCGGCGAACAGCCATATTCGTGCCGCACTTCAAACACTTTGCACCAAATACGGCGTGACCTTGTATGCACCACCAATGCTGCTGTGTGGTGATAA
>CAZAWG010000154.1:0-4493 GCA_964488785.1 uncultured Oscillospiraceae bacterium
CTCCCGCTTCATCGCACATCAAGCTTATATATTGTAGCACATATACCCGTGTTTTGCAATAGGTTTGGCAAATTTAATTGTAACTTTATTGTGAATGCATCTTTTTCTTCAACGACCACCTTTCTTTCTGTTTCTTCCAGTATTTTTTCTGTTGCACTTACATTGTAAATCCAAGACATTTTTCTTCTTACACTAAATGCAACTTTTAAATTGCACTGTTGCATTTGCTTTGAGAATTTCTGTTGTTTAGAAAACCCTTAATTCTTTTCCCGGCATATTGACAGAAGCCCCAAAGCTTGCTATAATATAAACGAAATAAAACGAACCATTTCAAACGCGGAGGTCTATCGCTTTATGCAAAAGAACAAGCTCTTTCACATTCTCTCGTACATCCCCGTTTTATTCCTTCTCAGTCTTTTCATCCCCGAAAAGGATAATCCGGCTGTGCGCTTCCACTGCGGACAGGGCATGATGCTCACCATCTTTTTTATCGCCTGCTCGGTTTTGACACGTGTGTTCAACCTGACACTCGGTTGGCTCCCACTGTTGGGACCGGTGTTGGTCTATCTGTTTTCAGCCGCCGCAGGACTCGCTTCACTCGCTCTCATGGTCATCGGCATTGCAAACGCTGCAAGCGACAAGGAGAAGCCGCTTCCGTTTATCGGCAAGTACGCCTTTTACCGCTAATCTAATAAATAAAAGGAAGTTTTTATATGTGGAATACACGTTTATGTATCAATGTTGGCTCACTTTTTGACGAATCTCTCACCGAAAGCATTCATACCCTTGCCGAGATCGGCTTTGAGGGCTTCTTTACCAGCTGGACGCAAAAGGGCTGTCTTGCCGAGCCACGTGCCGCCGCCGATGAGACAGGACTTCTGTTTCAGTCGGTTCATGCACCCTTTTATCGTGCCGCTGAAATGTGGACAGAAAATGCAGAAACAGCCATAAGCGAATTGCTCGACTGCATTCACGAAGCCGCCGAATGCCGCGTCCCCATCGCCGTCATGCACACCTTTATCGGCTTCGAACCACATGAGGGACCGAACGAATACGGACTTTCCCATTTCCGCAAGGTGGCCGAGGAAGCCAAAAAATACGGCGTTAAGATCGCATTAGAGAATACCGAGGGAGAGGAATTTCTTGCCGCACTCATGACCGCTCTTGGTGACCTTGACAACGTTGGCTTTTGCCTGGATACCGGGCATGAAATGTGCTATAACCGTTCAAAAGACCTGTTAGCCCTGTACGGCGACCGGCTCATCGCCACCCATATCAACGATAATCTGGGTGTGCGCGCCTATGATGGAACCATCACCTGGCTCGACGATTTGCACTTGCTTCCCTTTGACGGCATTGGCGATTGGGAAAATTTTGCCGCCCGTCTGAATGCACATAGCTATACCGGTCCTCTCACCTTTGAATTAAATGCCCACCACTGCAAGCCCGGCCGTCACGAAAACGACCTCTATGCAGGGCTGTCCTCGCGCGATTTCTATACCCGCGCCTACATTCGCGCCTGCAAGGTCGCTTCCCTTCGCACTCGCACCCGTTTGGGCGGCACTCCGGTATGCTGACACGCATTTTCGGTCTGCACGGGACCGTCAAGACCGATACACTTCTCGAACGCTTGGAGGGCTGTGTCCGCGATAAAAAGCAGACCCTTCTCGTTGTCCCGGAGCAGGCCGCCGTTTCGGTCGAGCGACTGCTCATCGACCGGTTAGGCAATCCGGCCAATATGTACATCGAGGTCATCAACTTCAAGCGTTTATGCAACCGGGTCTTTCGTGAGAGCGGCGGACTTGTCGAGCGCGTACCCGATGCTGCCGCCGGTATGCTTGCCATGTCGCACGTTTTGGAGCAAAATCATGATGACCTCAAGGAATACGCTCGCCTTGCAGCCGACACCGATTTTGCCGCCCGAATGCTATCCACCATCAACGAAATGCATCGCGGACGCATCACTCCCGAAGCGTTGGAAGAAATGTGTCATGCATTAGACGCGCGGGGAGCGCATTCGCTGTCGGATAAGCTGCACGATGTCGCCCTGTCCTACCGCGCCTACGATGCCTATATGCTCGGAACACTGGATTTCCCGGGCGACCTGTTGGATAAGCTGTACGAAACACTGTGCGGCTTTGCTTTTTTTGCCGGAAAACGTGTCTTTTTCGATTCCTTCTATGGCTTCACCGCCCAGGAATTGGCGCTTCTTGATAGGATTATCGCCACGGCCGAGGAGACCTGTATCACCTTTTTGTGCGACAGCGAACGTCAGAGCGACCCCTGCTTTGCACGCGGCACAAGCGCCGCCCGTGCCTGTCGAAGGCTTGCCGAAAAGCATGGCGTTACGGTCAAGGATATCTTTTTGTCTGAAAATCGGAAGTTCGCGCCCGATTCAGCGCTTGCCCATATTGCCGCACACTTTTCGCTGTCCGCCTTGTCCGAGCCGACTACCGACACGCGGCGTGAAGGTCTTTCGCTTTATGCCTGCGAGGATATTTATGCCGAAGCACGCTGTGCCGCCACCCTTATCTCCGATCTTCTCCTACAGGGCGTTCCACCGCGCGCCATTGCTGTCTGTGCCCGGAATACCGAGGAATACGTCGGCGTTTTAGACGATGCCTTTGAAAAGGCCGGGCTCCCCTATTCCTTTGACAAGCCGACCGACCTTGCCGCTACCCCCGCCGCCGCCCTTGTTACAAGTGCCTTTGAGGTGTGCTTTTCCTGGAGTTCGGAGGCCGTGTCTACCTATTTGAAAACCGGGCTTTCCGGGCTTACGGATGCGCAAGCGGACAAGCTCGACCTGTATATACGCACCTGGAGCATACAGGGAAAAGCCTATTTTCATGAGGAATGGGGCATGGACCCACGGGGACTTCGCGAGGGAAACCCGGACACCGCACTGCTTGCCCGGATCAACGAAGCACGTGACGCACTGCTTGCCCCTTTAGACGGCTTTTCCGAGGCATTGGACACCTCCATCACCGCCGCCGATATCGCTCATGCCGTGTATACCCTCATCGAGGATATCACGCGCTCCTCCGGCAAGGAGCATTTTGACGACCACGCCGATGGGCAGTATCTCGATCTTTTATACCGTGCGCTCGACTGCATAAACGACACGCTCGGCACACAGCCCATGACCCCACGCCGTTTTTATGAGCTGTACCGCGCTTCCCTTGCTCACATGAACATCGGAAAAATCCCGGAGCTGCTTGACAGCATCCGCTTTTCGCCGCTTGCGCTCATGCGCACCGATGGCGTGGAATATGTGTTTATCTTAGGCGTGAACGATGGCATTTTCCCGCTCGTCAGCGAGCATGGCGACATCTTTCGTGGAAAGGAGCGCAAGCTCTTAAAGGAGCTTGGTCTTGAGTTCGATACGCTGGACGAGGAGCAGACCTATGACGAGCTGTTTTTGGCGTATACCGCCCTATGCTCCGCTAAAAAAGAAGCGTATGTGCTGTATCGCCGTCATTCGCCGGAGGGCAAGGAGCTGTATCCCTCTCTGATCGTTGCGCTTCTTCAGAAAATGACCGGAGAAGAAGCGGTCGATTTTGCCGCATGGGAAAGCTCACATCTGCCCATCAGCGAAGAAGCCCTGTTTGAGCGCTTTCTGACCCTGCCGGAGGGAGCGGAAAAAGCCACCCTTCGCGCGTATTTAGAGGATACCCCCTTCTATCGCGACCGCTTAATCGCCATCCAAAAAAGCGACGATGCCTCTCATCCCCTTTCGGCCGAAACACTTGCCGCATTGTATGACAACACCCTGCAAAGCAGCTATTCGCGGCTGGAGACGTACCATAAGTGTCCGTTTTCCTATTTCTGCACCTACACATTACGCCTTGCGCCGGAAGCCAAAGGCGAGATCGGTGCGGCCGAGCATGGAAATATCGTCCATAAGGTGCTGGAGGAGTTGGCGCCGGTATTGTGTGCCCGCGTCGCGGAGGGCACGACTTTTGCGGAAAACGAATTGGAAGCACTGGTGCGTGGGAAATTAGACGAGCTGCTCAAACGGCTGCTTCCGAATGCATCTCAAATGGACGGACGTTTTTCATATATGTTCGCCAAGCTCGAACGCTCACTCATTCCCCTGTGCCGCTCGCTTTGCGAGGAGCTTGCCGTCAGCCGCTTTGTGCCGGTCGATTTTGAACTGTCGATCGGGGCGCACGGCGAGGTTTCGCCCGTCTTATTGCCGTTAAACGACGGAAGCAGGCTTTGCATCACCGGAAAGATCGACCGGGTCGATTTGTTCCGCGATGAGCATTCCGGCAAAAGCTGGTTGCGTATCACCGATTATAAGACCGGCTCAACACGCTTTGATTTAGAGGATATCCACCGCGGCTTTAATCTGCAAATGCTGTTGTATTTGTATACCCTCATCCAAAACGGCTCTGCGCGTTATGGAAATGTATATCCTGCCGGCGTTGTGTACAGCCGCGTGGTGCCGCCATCTGAGAAAGGCGTTTTGTGTGAAAATGCTTCGCTTGAAA